>MEUC01000039.1 GCA_001771545.1 candidate division WOR-1 bacterium RIFOXYB2_FULL_42_35
AATTAGCCGTTCAAGGATTGCCCCGCCTCCCCAACGCTACCCCAGCCTAAAAAATAATACCTAAATAGTTACCTCTTTTTTAAAATTGCTCGTTTTGCTATACTTACCTCATGACCAAGATTAGCAATTACATTGAAAGATTTGAGACTATTGACGAAAATTTTGTGGGCACCATTGCCTTTCGCAGTGAAGAAATCGCCCTGCCCAATGAAAGCAAAATGGCCTTAGGTATTGATGGCAGCCATTGGGTTTTGGTCTACCAAAAAGAGCCCAAGGCCACTTTTCAGGTCTTTGAGTGCGACTGGCACGCCAAAAAAATTCTCGTTGATAAAAAAGCCGGCGGAGAAAAAGAACTTATACTTTTCAAAAAACTGGTCAAATATTTTCTCCGGAACGCAACGGTTGAAGACCTGATAACTATTTTCCCATCTAATGAGGAGCAAAAACCATAATGGATATCAATGCTGTAGGGGCCTTTGGCTTCATGCCCTTTATGAACGAAGAAATTAACAAAAAGTTTCGTGAAATAAAGAGTCAGGCCGGTCGCATTGCCTATTTAGCCAGTTTGGGCAAAAAAAGAGCCGCCAAACCCCACATCAAAGAGGGGGTTTATGAAGCTAAGGGTGCCTTAAAGTGGATCTCAAATGTTTTAGACGAGGAGGATAAGAAAAATGAGAAGTGATCAAGCAAAAAAAGGCTTAGAGCGAGTTGGCAATCGTGCCCTGCTCTATGCTACAGGACTTACAAAAGAGGATATGAACAAACCATTTATTGGCCTTGCTTCATCCTTCACTAATTTAGTCCCTGGACACATCAACATGCGCGACCTGGAACCATTGATTGAAAAAGGGATTAAAGAAGCAGGCGGTCAGCCATTTATCTTTGGTGTGCCGGCAATTTGCGACGGCATTGCCATGGGGCACAAAGGGATGCACTACTCCCTCCCATCTCGGGAATTAATTGCTGATGAAATTGAATCAATTGCCCAAGCCCATGCCTTAGATGGTCTAGTTCTCTTAACAGCTTGCGATAAAGTTACCCCTGGCATGCTGATGGCTGCAGGCAGGCTGGATATTCCTTGTATAGTTGTAACGGTCGGACCAATGCACTCTGGTGAATATAAAGGTAAGCGACTTTCTTTGGTTAGAGATACCTTTGAAGCCTTAGCTGCCTTTAAGGCCGGCAAAATTTCTAAAGAAGAATTGGATGCTTTGGAATGTCACGCTTGCCCTGGCGCTGGCTCTTGTCAGGGTCTTTACACAGCTAATACTATGAATTGCATAACTGAAACTTTGGGCATGTCGTTGCCTGGCTGTGGAACTAGCTTAGCATTATCACAAAAGAAAAAAGAGCTCGCCTATGAAAGCGGTAAGACCGTTATGGAATTAGTTAAACACAATATCACCGCTAGAAAGATCATGACAGCGGCTGCCTTTAGAAACGCTATTAGAATGGACATGGCTCTCGGTGGGTCAACAAACACAGCCTTACACATTCCGGCTATTGCTCATGATGCTGGGCTTGAGATCCCCTTAGAACTTTTTGACGAAATCAGTCGCGAGGTTTCGCATATCACCAACTTGCGCCCCGGTGGCGAAGATTTTATGGAAGACTTTGATCGGGCTGGCGGAGTAATGGCTGCCCTTAACGTTTTAAAAGATAAAATTGAGAGCTCTAAAACCGTTTGCGGCAAAGATATTAAGAAATTGGCTGATGAAGGCAATGTTTTAGATTCTAAGATCATTCATACCCTTGATAACCCTTACCATAAAGAAGGGGGCATTGCTGTTCTAAAGGGTTCGCTTGCTCCCGGGGGTTGCGTAGTTAAACAATCTGCTATCGCCCCAAAGACTTTAAAGTTTACCGGCAAAGCTCGCGTCTTTGAATCGGAAGAAACCGGCATGAAAGCAATTATGGATGGCAAGATAAAAAAAGGGGACGTAGTTGTTATTCGCTATGAAGGACCCAAGGGTGGACCGGGAATGAGAGAGATGCTCTCCCCTACTTCGGCGATTGCTGGTATGGGACTTTCTGAAGATGTTGTTTTGTTGACCGACGGAAGGTTTTCCGGGGGAACAAGAGGACCCTGTATTGGCCATATTTCTCCTGAAGCTGCAGAAGGCGGACCAATTGGTTTGGTTAAAGATGGCGATACAATAGAAATCGACATACCAAACCGAAGTATCGAGTTGCGGGTTCCGAGTTCCGAGTTGGAAAAACGGAAGAAAGAATGGAAAGCCCCTGAACCCAAAATTAAAACCGGTTGGCTTACTCGTTATGCAAAGCTGGTAACGTCTGCTAATACGGGGGCTATTTTAAGATAGTATCAAAATACCTGTCAACATAAACACAAGACCTACGACCAACTTCTGTGGCTTGTAAAGGAAAAGCGGCACGATCGTCAAGTTTTCTCCCCTCATTAACAATCAAATTAAACATATGCCTGAGTAAATTATCATGAGGACCTTGTCCAAGTGTTTCTGGCAATAAAGGTTGATCAACAACTTCTCCCTTTTTATCAAGCCCATGCAAAGTTACTTGCCCCCGATTGACCCGTAAAACAATGGCTTGATTGTTGATCCCCAGAGAAAATAAGGCGGAACGAATAGCAACCATAACGGCAGTAGTCAATCCCAGGACAATAGTCATTGCCAACAGGGGCAACAATTCGGTCTGCCTTAAAAGGGGGACCCTCTCCTTCCCAACGCTGAAACAAAGGGACAAAAACGGTTTGTTTATTTGTTTCATCTGCCACATTGTGTTTGACCCAGGCAGCCAGCAAAAAAGCAAAGTTGTCATAACGACCAAATTCCCGGCCAAAATCATCGGTACGCCAGTTCAAAGCTTCCTTGGGTAACCATCTTATAACATCGTGCTTCACCACTCCTTCTTCTCTCAGAGCAGGGTCATTTGTCCTGCAATAGTCATTTACCGCTCTAAAATATGAGCTTCTAGCCCTAGCAAGCTGATTGGAAATTCTTTCGGGGATAAAGGCATAAGCTATCTTCAATGGTAAATCTGTTCTCAGGCATACCATATCTTCGCGTAAGACCTAGGCGGGCACCCATACGCCGCAATAAAGAGGGTCGAACAAATTTTTTACCGCCATAAACACGGTCTGGACGAAAGCTAGCCTGTCCGTTACCGCTTGTTGAAGATACGCCTGTCATTTCTCCTCCTCAAAGGGAATGCTGGTTCCTTAATATATATTATCGACACTTTTTGACTAAAATTGTACTATTTTAGCAACTTTTTTTGACCATTTTCCCTCAATATGATAAAATTCCTATTCAGATGAAAATTAGTGGTGCACAAGCTTTAATAGAGTCGCTGAAAAAAGAGGGCGTGGAAATCGTTTTTGGTTATCCCGGCGGAACGGTTTTGCCAATTTACGATGTCCTTTATGGCGAAAAAGCGATCAAACATATTCTACCCCGCCACGAGCAGGGGTCTACTCACGCAGCTGATGGTTATGCTCGGGTAACCGGCAAAGTTGGGGTTTGTATTGCCACTTCTGGGCCTGGAGCAACAAACACCATAACAGGTATTGCAACTGCTTTTATGGATTCTATCCCGATGGTTATTATTACTGGTCAAGTGGCAACCCCTTTAATTGGTCGGGACTCTTTTCAAGAAGCTGATATTACTGGAATAACTCAACCGATAACCAAACACAATTATTTGGTTAAAACAGCAGAAGAAATTCCCAGGGTTATTAAAGAAGCTTTTTATATTGCCAGCACTGGCCGGCCAGGTCCGGTAGTTGTTGATATTGCCAAAGATGCACAGGTCAACAAGTTTGATTTCAAATATCCTGACAAAGTTAACTTGCCCGGCTATAAGCCAACCTTGAAAGGTGATCCGGAACAAGTTAAAGCCGCAGCTAAATTAATCGCTGAATCTAAAAAACCGCTGATTTATGCTGGAGGGGGAGTAATTGCCTCTGGCGCAGCAGCAGAGCTAACTGAATTCGCTAGAAAATTAAATACCCCTGTAACCACCACCTTGATGGGCTTAGGCGCCTTTCCTGAAACAGATAAATTAGCCCTGCAAATGCTGGGCATGCATGGTACAGCTTTTGCTAATTATGCCGTTCAAGAGTGCGACCTTTTAATTGCGGTTGGCGCCAGATTTGACGATAGGGTGACAGGTCACCTGCCAAGCTTTGCCCCCAAGGCCAAGCATATTCAGATTGACATTGATCCGGCAGAGATCGGCAAAAACGTGCGCATCGATGTGCCAATTGTTGGCGATGTTAAACAAACTCTAAAAGAATTAAATGCTTTGATTCCAGTTAAAGCTGGCCGGCATCTGGCCTGGTTAAAACAAATTGAAGAATGGAAAAATAAATTTCCTTTAAGCTACAAAAAAAATAACTTTATCAAACCTCAATACGTGATAGAAATGATTGACGAAGTCACCAAAGGTGAGGCAATTATTTGTACCGAAGTGGGCCAACACCAAATGTGGGCAGCGCAATTTTTTAAATTTACCAAACCAAGAACCTGGGTCTCTTCCGGAGGATTAGGCACAATGGGTTACGGTTTCCCTGCCTCAATTGGGGCACAATTTGGCCGACCAGACTCAACTGTATTTAATATTGCCGGTGATGGCAGCATTCAAATGAACATTCAAGAGCTGGCTACAGCGGTAATTCACAAGCTACCAATTAAAATTGTGGTTTTAAACAACAGCTTCTTAGGCATGGTGCGACAATGGCAGGAACTTATTTATGAAAAACGCTATTCTTCAACTAATTTGTGCAATAATCCAGATCTAGTTAAGATAGCAGAAGCTTATGGGGCTAAGGCGATGAGAATAACTGATCAAACCAAAGTTAAAGCAGCGCTTGAAGAGGCCATGAAGATTACCGATGGCCCCGTGCTGCTTGATTTTAGTGTGGACAAAGAAGAAAATGTGCTCCCTTTTGTGCCGCCAGGCCAGGCCCTTAATGAGATGATAATTGACTAGGAGTCAAGAATGAAACATACAATTTCTGCAATAGTTGAAAACAAACCGGGGGTTCTCCACCGTGTGGTCGGGCTCTTTAGCCGTCGTGGTTATAATATCGATAGTTTAGCAGTAGGAACTACGGAAAAAACCGAAGTATCTCGTATTACCATTGTGGTTACGGGTGATGATTTGGTACTCGAGCAAATCATCAAACAACTTTACAAGCAAATTGATGTGCTCGAAGTTTTTGACTTACCACAGAATGAATCAATTGAACGAGAGTTGGCATTAATTAAAGTGAAAGCTAACGAAAAAACTCGCAATGAAATTGCTCAGCTAGCCGAAACGTTTAATGCCCGCATAGTTGATGTAGCAGAAGAAACCGTAATTATTGAGGTTTCATTAGAAAAAGAAAAGGTTGAGAATTTGCAGAAGCTATTGGAAAAGTTTGGGATTCAAGAATTGGTTAGAACCGGAAAAATCGCGATACAAAAAGGAGGAAAAAACAATGGCTAAGGTTTATTACGATCAGGACGCAAATTTGGAGGTGTTGAAGGATAAAACAATTGCAATTGTTGGGTTTGGTAATCAAGGCGGTGCCCAGGCACAAAATTTAAAGGATAGCGGTTTGAATGTTATTATCGCTGAAGTCGAGGGGACACCAAACTGGAACCGGGCTAAAGAACTTGGCTTTGAGGTTATGGATGCTTCTACTGCTGCAAAAAGAGGCGATATTGTTCAAATTTTGATTCCAGATGAAATGCAAGCAGGGGTTTACAAAAAGTTTATCAAGAAATTTATGAAAAACGGCAAAACCTTGATGTTCTCTCATGGTTTTAATGTTCACTTTAAAGCTATCAAACCTGCTAAAGATATCAACGTGATCATGGTTGCACCAAAAGGCCCCGGATTTATGGTTCGAGAAACTTATAACGAAGGCAAAGGGGTTCCTGCCTTGATCGCAGTTTACCAAGACGCTACTGGTAACGCAAAAGACTTAGCTCTTGCTTATGCCAAAGGGATTGGCGGAACTAGGGCTGGAGTTTTTGAAACAACTTTTAAGGAAGAAGTAGAGACCGATCTTTTTGGTGAGCAAACCGTACTTTGTGGTGGCTGTACATCATTGGTTAAGGCCGGTTTTGAAACCTTGGTTGAAGCCGGTTATCAACCTGAAATGGCTTATTTTGAATGTGTTCATGAATTAAAACTAATCGTTGACTTGATTTACAAACAAGGCATTGCCGGCATGAGAAAAGCGATTTCCAACACTGCTGAGTTTGGCGATCTAACTGTTGGTCCGGAGATTATTTCCGAAAAAGTTAAAAAGCAGATGGGAAAGGCTTTAAAAAATATCCAATCCGGCAAATTTGCCCGCAAGTGGCTCAAAGATCACAAAGATGGCTATCCAATTTTTAGTGCCTTGCGGGAAAAGGACCAGAACCATCAAATTGAAAAAGTTGGAGCTGAATTACGCAGCATGATGAGCTGGTTGAAGAAATAGGCTCTTAAACAAACAAGCTGCGGTCAATCTCTAAAAGGCGGCATAAGAAATCTTTCATTTCTACAGTAACTTTACTAGTTGTTTGATGTGTCAGCAAAGTCATAATGCCTGTTTTCATTCTCTCACCATACCTCGTTGCCATGAGGGTAATGAGCCTCTTGGTTGTTTCGCTAAGCATGGGCGTGGTTTTGCTTAGATCTAACAACGAAGAAAGGACTGGATAGATTAGCACTCCCCCCTCAAACTTGTCCTGACCAGTTTCGGAAAAATCAGACTCCATTTCTTCATAAAGCTGTCCCAGAATTGGTCCGGCAGCGGCTTCATTGCTTTGATCTATTAAATATTCTGCTCTCCTGAGATAGCCTCGGTAATCAGTTCGAGACAAATCAACTAAAACCTGCTGTGCCTCCTCCTCTTTCCCCAGATGGGTTAGAACTTCAGCTAAATCGACTTTGGCGTTATTGGTTGGAAACAAAACGATCGATCTTCTCAAGGCAACTTCTGCTGCTTCTAAAACTGGTTGCGCGGCAGCTGTTTCTACTCCTGCTTTTAACATGTTTGTTGCTTTAATTAAAGACAAAGCTCCTTGCAAATTCAACATTTCAACACGTATGTCTGCTTTTTGCCGGCTTAAGTATCTTTCGACACTAATCATTAAGTCTGCGGGGATTTGCTCTAATATATTGCGAGTAAAGCCCAAGATTCTCTCAATACATTGATCACTAAATTCTCCTCGAGACAGAACAAAGGAGGTCATGGCGACAGCATATAGCCCCCGATAATAGTATTCATCCCTGCTAGCCCAACCAGGAGCTCTATCTGGCAACCAAGCAACCACCCTCATTGCTGAATCAGTAAAATCTTTTCGGTTGGTTAATTTACGAGCTAAGACAATAATCTCTTGTAAAAAAACGGATCTTAATTCTGGGGAAATACCAAAGGCAGTTTCAAGAACTGTTAGTTTTGGTTGCATTGACCTCTCTTCAACCATATCCCCAATTGTTGCCAAATCAGCTTCTTTAAAGCTTTTTCCCAGACCAAAAAAAACTTCGGTTTGAGCAATGGCTTCAGATAATGGAACCTGAACAGTTCTTTGGCCAAAAACTAAAAAAGCTGCCGCCAAAAGCCCGTTGGCCCGAATTTTATCTTTTCTAAGTTTTTGAATAATATCTACAGCAGCTTTTTCTTCGCTAACAGAAACCGCTTTGGCCTTATTGTTCAATCCTCTAATTTGACTTTCAGACAAAGCATTTTCTCCTGAACAAAAATAAAAAGCCCCGGCAATAAGAGTTCTTTGCTCCGCTTCACAAAGATCAAAACCGGTGGTAAGTTTGTCAGCTAGCCGTCCCACGATTTTTTTTGCTAAGGGCAAGCCTGTTCCTGGGTGAAGTTCCTCAACGGTCATTAATATATTAAATAATCTCCAGGTTTGACTTGCTAATGATGGTTCTTTAACCTTTGCAGATAAGAAAGGATCAAAATCACTGCTAGGGAGCTGTGCAACAAAAACTTGAACAGCCTCCTTAAGCTCAGCTTGCGGTCTCTCTAACAAAACTTGCCACTCTCTCTCAAGATTCTGCGCTGCTGCTTCTTGTCTCTGTCGCTCAGCTGTCAAGAAAGAACCCAAGGCAGCATCTTGTTCTTGCTCAGATTGGCGCGCTAATGGTTGCCAAGCTCTGAAAATAGAACCATCTAGTTCTCCTTTGTAAGCAATTGACCCCTGTTGACAAATAAGCAAGGCTCGCAGTAAATAGCTCAGAGCTTGTTCTGGATTGTTCTGCTCTAAATAAAACCTACCTAAGTTCGCACTTAATTTTTGAGCTAACTCCTGGTCTGTGGTTTCTCTAATCATGACCTTGGAAAGCTCCTCATAAAAAGCTGGCCTTTCTCCCTGAGATAAAGCCTGATGAAAACGCAAAGCCATGGCAGGAAACTTAATGGCTAAAAAACCTGCAGCCTCTCTAAGCGATCCCTCGTCTTGATGGATTAGCTCATCAATAAAAGTCTCTCCATGAACAGCTAAGAGGGCCTCTGCTCTGTCAAGATCTGCAATCATGTGGTTACGAAGCCAATTACCATAAAAACGCAAAAACCTTACTGCCCGTTGTTCACTGGCAGCTTGTCTCAAACCAAGTCGTCTGCGAGCGTTTTCATCTGAACTTGCCTCAGCTCGCGTCTCATTTCTGGCTGCCGCTCCACCATTAATTGCTGCTGGTTGTAACAAAAAAGTATTTGTCTCCTCTCCTGCCCGGACATATGCATGAGGATCAGCTAAAGCTGCTTGAACATCCTTAGGCGTTACTCCAGCACAAACTATCAAAATTGCTCCTGCAGGCAAAAAACCCTGTAAGGCATCTAAGTTAGGCTTCCCAACAGCAACCTTGCCAACAGCAGCGTTCCCTAATCTAATCTGCACATCTCTTAGTTTGCTCAGAGCCGTCTTTAATATTGCCAAAATAAATCCTCCTCTTACGCAATCTCCCTTTTTTATCGCCACATTTTTCAGCCGATTTCAGTATTTTCCCAAATAAACTGTGTTAAAATAAGAACATGTTTGTTGTTGAATTCTTAAAGAGCCTGCCTAAAGAGCTGGCAATCTTCCTAGGAGCAGCTATTCCTGTTACAGAAGTTAGGGCCTCTGTACCACTAGGAATTCTTTATTTTCATCTCAAACCGTTGACAGTAATTGTTTTAAGCGTAGCCGGAAGCCTTTTACCCGTGATTCCCCTACTCTGGTTCCTTAACACTGCAACTCAACGCCTCAGAAAAATAGCCGCTTTTGATAAATTCTTTGAGTGGTTGTTTACTCGCACCAGAAGTAAAAGCAAGATCATCGAGGACTTTGAGTTGGTTGGACTTACACTATTTATAGGGATTCCGTTCCCTGGCACTGGTGTTTGGACCGGCACAATTGCTGCTTATTTATTGGGTTTACCAAAAATCCCCACCATCCTCTGTGCCATGATCGGCTCAACCATCGCTTCAACAATAATGTGGTTGGTTAGCGTTGGGATTTTGAGGTTGTTTTAATTAATGCCTCAAAGATACGAAATCAAAGGCTTTGATCAGAAAGGACGGGGATTAGGAACAGGCGCAGGAACAGGAGAGACTCTGAATATACCCTTTACCTACCCAGGCGACATTGTTGAGGCAGAATTGCTTAACAAACACAAGAAGACCGGCCGATTGATTAACATCCTTGAACCCTCCCCTGACCGTCAAACTCCACCCTGCCCCCACTTTGCCAAATGCGGTGGCTGCTCCTGGCATGGCTTAACATATGAGGCACAACTGAAACATAAAGCCGAGAGAGTCAGAAATCTTTTTGGCGAAGCTGGCCAGATCATCCCCTCCCCCGATCTTTACCACTATCGCAACCGCATGGATTACGCCTTTGGACCAGATTATTCAATTGGGCTCAAAGACCGTAACAACTACATTGTTGATATTGAAAAATGCTCCCTCATGTCCGAAGAAAGCGTCGCGATTATGGATCGTTTACGCTATTTTATTCGCTTTAAGAAGCTAGTTGCCCACAGAGAAGGGATTATGCGGCACGTGATTATTCGTGAAGGAAAAAACATTAAGAACACTATTCTAAACATCTTAACTTCAGATAAAGATAGGTTCCCCTTAGAAGAGTTTTGGGAGAAAATGCAGGATTTGGTCCAGGGAGTTACCTGGGCAATCAATCTCTCTCCTGCTGACAGATCCTACGGGGACATTCAACAAACCTTTGGTCAGGATTATTATATGGAATCGCTTCATGGGATAAAATTCAAAGTGCCGGTGCAATCATTTTTTCAAACTAACGTTAAACAAGCAGAGAAGTTGTTGGACATTGTTAAAGACTTTGCTGATCTACAAAGGGGGGAAACCCTCTTGGACTTATATTCTGGCACTGGCAGCATTGGCTTGTCCCTAGCTGATCGAGCCAAAGAAGTCGTGGGCGTGGAAGAAAACGAGCCAGCTACAGAACTATCAAAAGAAAATGCTAGGTTAAATGGCATCAACAATTTTTCAGCCTTAGCCGGTCGAGCAGAAAAGGTCATTGGCTCATTGGAAGGCAAGTTTGATACCATTATAATGGATCCGCCTAGGCCTGGAGTTCACAAAAATGTTTTAAGGAAGCTGGGGGAGACAAGGCCAGCTAAGATTGTTTATGTTTCTTGCAATCCCTTCACCCAAAAGTATGATGCGGAGAAATTAAAAGAGTTTGGTTATAAGATTGAGAGATGTCAGCCCTTAGACATGTTTCCGCATACTCCGCATATGGAAAATGTTATTTTGCTAACGCTGTAGGCAATCGCACTGGCCTAAAGTCTTTTGCGCTCAAAGAACAAGCGGTAATTTTAGCAGAAACCAAAACTTTTTCGTCTAGCAAAGCTTCTTGTTTGAAAACAATCCTGACTTTACCGGTTTCTATAATTTCCGTGGTAATGGTTATTTTGTCTTCTAATTTTGCCGGGGCTAAGTAATCACATTCAACTTTATTGATCGCAAAAAGGATGTCGTTTTTCTCTTTCATCTCCGTAAGAGCAATTCCCCTTTGGCGCAGCAGTTCCATCCTGCCCCGCTCAAAAAAACCCAGGTAGTTGGCATAGTAGACTACCCCTTCTGCGTCCGTGTCTTGGTAGATTATGCGTTGGGTAAAGCTATGTTTCATTGAAATCTTTTTCATTGTTAAATTGATATTGTGGGTCAACAATGCAACAATTCCCCAACCTCTCCCCAAATCCCGGAAACGATGTCTCAATACAATCCGTATCTTCAACAACAGTTTGTCCTTCAGCCACAAGCCCTGCAATTGCCATGGCCATGGCAATACGATGGTCGCCATAACTTTTAACAGTAGTCCCCTTTAACTTGGTTGGCCCCTCGATAATCATCCCATCATCCAACTCTTTTATGTTGGCTCCCAACTTTCTTAACTCGGAAGAAACTGTCGCAATTCGATCTGATTCTTTAACTCGAAGTTCTTTCGCTCCACGAATTTCGGTAACTCCCTCTGCCTGAGTAGCTGCCACTGCAATAATCGGAATCTCATCAATGATCCGCGGAATAATTGCCCCTTCAATTTTAACGCCCTTTAGCTTAGAGGTCTTAATTAAAATGTTGGCCCTGGGCTCCTCAGACAAAATTGTCTCGTCTAAAACTTGAATATCCGCCCCCATTCTATGTAGGACATCAAGAATTCCAGTTCGAGTGGGGTTAACCCCAACATTGCGAATTAAAATTTCAGAATTGGGTACTATCAAGCCCTGAACGATGAAATAGGCTGCTGAGGAAATATCCCCGGGAACATGGATCTCGGCTCCAGAAAACTCTTTTTGCCCCAGGACCCAGGACTCAAGACCTACGACTTGTATGTTTGCCCCGAAATACGACAGCATTCGTTCTGTATGGTCACGAGCTTGGTTTTTCTCAATAACAGTGGTTTTGCCCTCAGCAAAAAGACCGGCCAAGAGGATAGCTGATTTAACTTGAGCAGAAGCAATTGGCAGTCCATATTTTATTGGTGAAAGTTTTCCCCCAATAATTTTAAGTGGGGCATAAACATTTTCTCCCCTTACTTGTCCAGAAATGCTTGCTCCCATCTCCCTTAAGGGCCCAACAACTCGCATCATCGGTCTTTTTTGAATTGAGGAATCACCATTTATCTGAGAAGTAAAATTTTGCCCGGCCAAAATCCCCAGCATCAACCTCATTGTCGTTCCAGAGTTGCCAACATCAAGAGCCTCTTTGGCTTCTTTCAACCCTTTCAACCCTTTTCCCTTAACAATAATTTGGTCGTTGCCAATTTGTACTTCGATCCCCATTTTTCGGAAACACTTGATTGTCGCCTGACAATCAGCACCGGTAAGAAAACCGTTAATAACCGTATCTCCGTTAGCTAGCGCTCCAATCATCACAGCACGGTGAGAAATAGATTTATCGCCGGGAACAGAGATTTCTGTTTTAACTCCAGAAGTTGGGTTGACAATTAAATTAACCATATATCGAATCTCTTAAGCTTTTAGCCTTTTCTAATTCTGCTTTAATCCTCTCCGCGTTACCATCTTTAATAACTTTTTCTAGGTTTGAAAGTGACGCTTTAAACGCAACAATCATTTTAAGCACTGCAGCCTTGTTGGTCGTAAACATATCCACTCCCAAGATTGGATCGCCTGAAGCAACGCGAGTAGTATCACGAAAGCCTGAAGCAGCGGTCTTTTTCATTTCTGCCTGTCCCTCTTTTGCTTCAGCAATAGTGTTGACTAACGCAGCAGCAACGGCTAAAGGCATATGACTGATCCCTGCTACAACTAAATCGTGTAATTTGGGTTCCATCTTCATAACTTTTCCTCCTAATAGGGCCACATATTCCGCAACTGTTTCTAAGGCATTTTTGTCAGTATTGTCTGTTGGGGTTAAAACCCAAGTCGCCCCTTTGAATAAATCAGCCTCCGCAGCTTCCAGTTTAACCTTTTCTTTGCCGGCCATCGGATGACCTCCAACAAAAAAACAACCTTTAGGTGTTAATTTTTCTGCTTGGGCAACAATCAATCCTTTAGTGCTAGCCACATCAGTAACAATCGCGCCTTGTTTTAAGGCAGGCACAATAGTTTTTAGGGTCGGAATAATTAACGAAATTGGCGTACAAATAAAAACAAGATCAGCATCTTTAACTCCCAACTTAAGGTCTGTTGTCCCCTCGTCAATTGCCCCACGATCTATTGCGGCCTGAATAGTTTCTTCTCTGCGGGAAATACCAATGACCTGACACGTTAAACCTTCAACATTACACCTCTTCAGCCCCAACCCTATTGAGCCGCCAATTAGCCCCAGGCCAATGATTGCAATCCTCATAACCAATATATTAAGTTAAAAAAATCTTTACTTCAACTGAAATTTAGCAAATTAAGAACCGAAGAAAGATTATGATGGACATTAAATTTCCCAAACAGGGTTTTGGTAGTCTTGGACCACACCGGCAATTAAAGCCGGTTGGAAACCGTTTACAAACCAGCTTGCCCAGAAGATCATCGGCAAGCACAGCAATTAATCCACCACCAGACATTAGCCTTGCTCCCTTGGCTGCTCATGATAATATTGAAAACTTATGCCTCTTATTCATTGGTCAATTGCGGGCTAGGTTCCCTTTCCTGACAAGCCTTGGACCAACAGCCCTCGGATCTGGAGAAAAGTGCCGTATAATACATGTATACAGAAGGCTAACTAAACGGCTTGAGGTAATCAGATATTTTCAGACCCATGGTCGTTGCAGCTTAAAAAGCCGTCGCGGTCAGGCCCTCCGCGTCTTTAATCTTATATATAACAAATCTTCGGGCAGGCTTTTTAGTGGCCAACTAGAGCGCGCCTGGGCGGCCGCTGGCCTGGTCGCTGATGCCGGGTTAACAGCCAGCCTTAAAGATGAAATTACCGCGGAATTTGATTCGGTTATAAAATTAGAACTGGCACCAAAAAGAGAAAGATCGAAAGAGTCAACAGAAGAAAAAACAGCTCGTTTACGCCAGGAAGCAATTCAATATTTTATTGACAACCCGAGAGCACAAAAAAAAGACTTGCCAGGGCGTATTTGGAGGATTCTTTATCGTTTGAAATTATTTCCTGGCGGCATAGAAGAGGCTAAAGGATTAGCGTGCAAATAACAAACGATCCAACAAAGAATAGCCAGAAGCAATTTGAAGCTTTGACTTCCTTATCTCTTTCTCGTTGTATCCCTTGACTCGTGACTCATTGTTCGTTGTTCGTGACTCGTAAACCACAAAAGGGACAGCCTCCATCGTATGCGTCATGTGTTTGATGGGTGTGGGGTGGTCGGGCAGAACAAGAATCCTAGTTTCCGTTTTCAATTTTCTAATTCCCTCAAGAATCGTTCCCACAACTAACTTATCAAAATCCTCAATCGCTTTTATTTTATTTTTTACATCTCCCTCATGTCCCGCCTCATCTGGCGCTTCAACGTGAACAAAAACAATATCGTGTTTCTTTAAGGCACGTAAAGCATATTCTGCTTTTCCCTTGTAATTAGTATCCAAATAGCCCGTAGCGCCGGGAACATTAATGACCTCAAGTCCGAGAATTTTACCAATTCCCTTCAAAAGGTGAACTGCTGTAATAATTGCGCCGGTTTTACCAAACTTCTTTTTAAAAGCCGGCATATCCGGGGATCCGCCTGGACTCCAGGGCCAAATTATGGTCGCTTTAGTCTTTATTTCATGAAGCAGGACTTCGCTCTCATTCATTAGTTGAAGTAAAAGCTCAGAACCTTTGCCTTTCGGTAAATAATCATGAATCTTTTTTCCCGTAATATCATGCGGCGGCGTTGTTTTCATCGTGCTACTGGCTATTGCGCTACTGACTACCAGGAGGTGACGGTAACTCAAACCCGGATAGAACTTAATCTGCTTTGATCCCAGCTTCTTATCCAACTCTCGCATAATCTTACTGGCTTCTTTCGTGGAAATATGCCCAGCAGTAAAATCTTTCATCCTGCCATCTTTGACTGTCACAAGATTACAGCGAAAAGCAATTTCGTCTTTTTTTAATTTGACTCCTAAGCTTGCGGCCTCCAAAGGCCCGCGACCAGAATAGTATTTTTTAGGATCGTAACCAAGAATAGACATTGCTGCTACGTCGGACCCAGGCTCTAAGCCCTTGGGAACATTGTTGACCCAACCACAGGTTCCGTTTTGAACTAAGAAATCCATGTTGGGGGTTTTGGCAACTTGAAGGGGGGTTTTGCCGCCTAGAGACCTAACGGGCTCATCGCTCATGCCATCGCCGATTAGAACCAGATACTTCATTTTTCGCCTAACTTGGGGAGCTCAGTACTTTTTAGTTTTATCATCAGATCGTGAAGCTTAACCTCAGGCAAGTTTTTGTCAGGCAATTGTTTCATTATTTCTTCTTCTGTCTGTGAGGGGGGCTTAGATATAACTCTTTCTTTCATAAACTTATCAATATTCGGGGCATTGTTTTCAACTAAAGGATAAATCCATTTAATTAAGACCACCGAAACCTTGGCAATATAAGAATCACGGTAGCCGTCCCGCACAGATTGGGAAACTGGAAAGAGTAGAATAACCTCAGTCATGATGCCAAAGAAAAATAAAAAGAGAAAAATAACAACTATGTTTATAATTGTCCTGATTGGTCCACCAATATTTTTGATCAGATATAAAACCATCAGGACGCCAAGGGTTAAATCAACTGCGTTTATCATCCTTACCCTTCCTGAAGCTTCTTTTTGTACGCCTTAAGCTTTTCTTTTAACTCTGGATATTTTAAAGCCATGATCTGAACGGCTAAGATGGCTGCATTTTTGGCGCCATCAATTGCCACTGTCGCAACCGGAACACCAGAGGGCATCTGGACAATAGCAAAAAGTGCATCATGGCCGGAAAGGGCTTTTGAATGAACAGGGATACCAATCACAGGCAGAATAGTTTGGGCAGCAACACAACCTGGTAACGCAGCTGCCATTCCAGCTGCAGCAATAATTACGTCATACTTTCCTTCAGCAGAAGAGGCATACTCTTCAACTTTTTTGGGAGTGCGGTGAGCTGAGGCAACAGTAATATCACTTTCAATTCCAAAATCTTTTAAAGTGGCTTGGGCCCTTTCAACCACAGGAAGATCAGATTTGCTGCCAGTAATAATTCCAACTTTGGGCACAACTTCCTCCTTAAATTAAGGGGTAACAGTCATGATTAATCTAGCAATTTCTGGATACCTAGCCACAAAATACAACTCATTTTCTGTTAAAGACTTCTGAGTGTGCACATTGGCATAGCGAGCTAGTTCTAAAATTTTTGCAGCTTCATTATCGTCCTTAAACTCAATGGCTAATTTACCATAAACATTTCTAAAGCCTTTAATCCCGCTATATTCTCCGACTGTGATCATGCGACCGGTTTCAACCACTTTAGTTTCGCCCAAACCAAGTTCTTCGTAGTCATATAATTCATAGTTGCGACGATTTTTCAATGCGCCATCAGCATGGATCCCTGATTCATGAGCAAAAGCATTACTGCCAATCCCAACTTGGTTAAGGGGAATGGGAATATCAAAGGCATAAGAAGCATATTGGGCAAAAGTCCAAGCCTTTTTAAGATTGATCCCTTTAGGAAAGAGGTTTTCATTTTTGAAACCACTAGAGTATTTCAAAGCCAGCAGAACAGACAACAAGTCAGCGTTACCAGCCCGTTCCCCTACTCCATTAATAGTCGTATTAATATAAGCGTCCTGACCAGCGTCAATAACGCCCTTCGCTCCAGCCACAGAACAAGCCACCCCCATTCCTAAATCATTATGGCAGTGCAACTCCCAGGCAATCTCTGTTTCCTGGGCCAATTGATTTAAGCGCTTATAAATATTCATTGGGTCTTCCGCTCCCAAGGTGTCGCAATATCTTATTCTGGTTGCCCCATGTTCTTTAGCAGCTTTGGCAAATTTAATTAAATAATCCATGTCTGAGCGGGAAGCATCTTCAGCATTAACCCCAATAGATTTGGCCCCTTTTTTATAAGCGGCGTCAACAGCTTCTGTCATCATATTAATGATATCGTCTTTGCTCTTCTTGTCGCCAAACTTGCCCTTTAGCATAATATCTGAAGTAGAAACTGATAAATTTAGATGTTTGATCTTTGGCACCATTTTAAAGGCTAAGTCAATATCTTTCGTCATCGCTCGGCACCAGCCCTCAAGGCGGATTGAACCTAATTCCTTGCCTGTGGCCTGAAGTTTAAGATTGGCATTTAAATAGTTTGTTTCGTGTTTAGTAAAAGGAAAGCCAAATTCGGACTGAAAAATGCCCATATCGTTGAGGTATAGGTTGATAATTGTCTTTTCCAGCTTAGCTAAACCAATACGTGAAGTTTGTACTCCATCCCGGTTAGTTACGTCAATAATATAGATTTGTGGCTTCTTCTTTTTTACCATATTTGTCTCCTTAAAACGTACTTTATTTCCTCAACAATTCAATTATATCTCACTTTTTCGGCTTTTACAACTTCATCTAAAACGTGTAGCGGAGACTCTCAGGCTCTGCTAGATTTGTTAAAAGGCACCGCCTCTTAGGCGGAGCTACGCCGAGAGAACAACCTTTCGGCCTCGCTAAGATTTATGTTATACTGATATTGTTATGCACAAACTTGTTGGCTTAATCGGTTATCCCTTAGGACATACGGTTTCTCCTGCCATGCACAACACCGCCTTTACTCACTTGGGGATTGACTACGAATATGTCCCTTTTGAAATAGAATCTCGTGATCTATCAGACGGGGTTAATGGTTTACGGGCACTTCACGTGGCTGGATTTAATGTAACTGTTCCTTACAAAGAAAAAGTTATCCCCTTACTTGATGAAGTCACGGAACTTGCTCGTATTATTGGGGCGGTGAACACTGTTTTGAACCAAGATGGCAAGTTAATTGGCTATAATACCGATGGAGCCGGCTTTATTGAATCATTAAAAGAAGATGCCAAGACTGACCCCAAAGATAAAAATGTAGTTGTGCTTGGGGCCGGCGGCGCCAGCCGGGCAATTTGTGTCTTGTTGGCTGAGAATAAAGTTAAATCACTAACTATCGTTGATCTTGAAGAAGAAAAATCTGCCGATTTAGCAGCTTATGTTAATTCATACTTTGGAACCAAATGCAGCGCTGTCTCGGTAACAAGTCCAGACTTGCAAAAAGCCATTAAGAAGGCTGATGTTCTTATTAATTGCACCCCTATTGGCATGCGGCCAAAGATGGATCAATCTCCTTTGCCAAAGAATACTAAACTGTCAGCCAAGTTATTGGTTTATGATTTAGTTTATAATCCTCAAGAAACAAAACTGCTTAAAGAGGCTGAAGCTGCTGGTTGCAAAACCTGTTCCGGATTAGGCATGCTGGTGCGCCAAGGCGCTCTGGCTTTTACTATCTGGACGGGAGAAGAAGCCCCTGTTGATATTATGAGCAAAGCGGCTGAACAGGCACTTTAACCTTTCTCTCTGCCAACAATCTTGCTACTAGTCCTTCATGAACTCCGCGCCAACTTTGTTAGATGAAATAATTAATAAAGCCATTGAACTCAATGCTTCAGATATTCACCTTGAACCAAGGGAGAAGTTTTTAAAGGTTCGCTATCGAGTAGACGGCCTGCTTCAGGACGGTAATATTATTCAAAAGAGCAAACAGGCTGCTTTGATTTCCCGAGTCAAAGTCATGGTCAACTTAGACATTGCCGAAAGTCGACTGCCTCAAGATGGCCGCACCAACTATCAATCCGTTGATCTCAGGGTGTCGACAATTCCGACACTACATGGCGAAAAATCGGTCATCAGAGTTTTAAGGCGGGAACACGCTCATTTAAAATTGGCAGCCCTTGGCATGGAGGCAGAAGAATTGGATTTGTATAAAAAAATGTTGGCTAAAAAAAACGGCATTGTTCTGGTCACCGGACCAACCGGATCAGGAAAAACTACAACTCTTTATGCAACCCTGACAACCCTTAATGACAAAGAAGTTAATATCATTACTATTGAAGATCCTGTTGAGTATCAGTTGCCAGGCATTAATCAGATCCAGGTTAATTCTAAAAGTGGCCTGACTTTTGCTCGCGGCTTACGCTCAATTCTCCGTCAGGATCCGGATATTATTATGATAGGAGAAATCAGGGATTTAGAAACTGCTAAAATCGCCGTTCAAGCCGCCTTGACCGGCCATTTAGTTTTGGCCACACTTCACACCAACGATGCCCCTTCCGCTGTCACACGATTAGTTGAGATGGGCATCGATAAATACCTGGTCGAGGCCTCGGTAATTGGGGTTATTGCTCAAAGGCTGGCAAGAAAAATTACCCCTAACGGATTCAAGGGCAGAATTGGGATTTACGAAGTAATGCTTGGGACCAAACCACATCGGGAAATGAGATCATTAAAAAGTAATGGGTGGCGAAAAATCGGTCAGGGGGTAACTACTCAAGAAGAAGTGGCTCGTGTTGTTTTCTTAGACGATTAACTTATCCGCCGCCGCCACCTCCTCCTCCTGCCCCACCGCCCCCAGCTGCTCCTCCGGAAAAACCTCCTCCGATGTCTCCTCCACTCATCATATTCATCATAGTTATGGCCAATCCTTTTATTTTCCCAAAAATGTTCTGCACCACATTTTGACGGATAAACTGGGTCGCACGTGGACAACCGCGGCAGATTTTAAAGGCTAATCTAGGCGCGCAGCAAATTTTTTGAGTATCATAGATACAAGCCTTGCCTCTCACCTTACCAAGATCAACATTGTTTGTGTTAGTCATCTGACTAGCTTCTTCAATTTTACTTATTTCCATATAATCTACTCGCTAATATTATGCAACTATTTCAGTTTGTTTTCAAAAAAGAAGAGTTGGGCCTTCTTCCGCCCTCTTTCCCCTCTTCCCATATGCTATACTATGTTCAATGATTGTCAGGATATTTCACACTGTTTTTTTCTATGTAGTAACAATACTAAGCTTTCTTATCGGGTCTTCCCTTGCTTTGCTCTACCTCCCCCTTTCCAAAACAAAAACTAAACCTTTTCAAATTGCGGCCCATCATTGGGCTCGGTTTTTGGCCTTCTTTTCCGGGATAAAGGTAACTGTTTCTGGTTTGGAAAACATCCCCAAGGATAAAGCCCTGATTATTGTTTCTAACCATCAAGGGGCAGCAGACATTTTGCTACTTTTAGCTTGCTTGCCAGTTCTTTTCAAATTTGCCATTAAAAAAGAACTCTTTGGACTTCCTGCCTTTGGTTGGTATTTAAAACGAGCCGGCTATTTTTCTGTTGACCGCAAAGTTGTTTTAAGTGCCTACAGAACCGTAGAACAAATCACCGAGATTCTAAAAGAAGGGGGCAATGTCTTAATCTTTCCGGAAGGAACCAGAAGTAAAACCGGTGAACTAGGACGATTTAAGCGTGGCAGCCTACTTGCTGCCTTAAAGTCTGGCGCTCCCATTGTGCCAATTGCCATTTCCGGGAGTTTCAACATCATGCCAAGGGGAACCTTTCTTATTCATCCGCATCCAGTCAAACTAACTGTTGGCAAGCCGATTTATATTGCTTCTGAAGAGGATTATGACAACAAAGTTGGAGAAGTGCGCGACTCAATTGCCCGTATGTTATAGCTTGTGTTATACTTTTTACCATGAAACTCAAAGGCAAAGCCCGTCGCTTTAAACAAGACAACGATATTAATACCGACTATATAATTTCTGGACGCTATAAATTTAAAATCCAAGATCCTGTTGAACTGGCTAAACATGTGATGGAGGATTTGGATCCTGAATTTTATAATCGCATTGAAAAGGGTGACTTTATTGTAGCCGGGCGCAACTTTGGCTGCGGGTCCAGCCGTGAACAAGCCCCTATGGCCATTAAACATGCGGGGATCTCTGCGGTACTGGCCAAATCTTTTGCCAGGATTTTTTATCGCAATTGTTTTAATTTAGGTTTGCCAGCCATAGAATTTGATACTGATAAAATTAAAGAAGGCGATGAAATTGAAGTGGATCTGGACAAAGGTTTTGTCAGGATCAATGGTCAAGAACACAAAATCCCTGCTTTGCCGCCAACCATGCAAACACTATTATCTGATGGCGGACTGGTGGAACACTTCAAAAAACACGAGGGATTTAAAATTTGATGTCTGACCTAACAGTTGTTATTAATTTATCAGTGGCTTTTATTCTTGGTGGACTAATCGGCTGGCTTAGGGAAAAAGAGGGCAAAACTGCCGGGTTGCGCACCCATATTTTGGTTTGTGTGAGCGGTGCTTTACTGATGATGTTATCTGGAGAAATGATGGCTTTCTCTAAAATTGCTGATCCGGGCCGTATTGCCGCCGGGGTTATCACTGGCATTGGCTTTATTGGCGCAGGTTGCATTGTTCAGGCCCGCGGCTCTGTTAAAGGAATTACTACCGCCGCTTCAATTTGGATCACCACAGCCATTGGCATGGCTTCCGGCTTAAGCCTTTACTTGTCAGCCGTAGTCGCAACAATAATTACCCTTATCACCCTGGAGGCTTTACGTCACGTAGAAAAAAGAATCATTAAGACCAAGGACAGTGACTAGCCATGGGCTTGGGTTTCCTCCGACGTTATTATTACCAAATCATTCATCTCCCTCGCAGGCTTTTACGTGATCCAATCTTTTTGCTAATTCTTGCTGCTTTAGCCTTTTCTTTCTATGCTTGGTCGCAAAGAAAAAAAACAGCCAAAAGATTTGGAGAGACAAAGCCCGCTGCTAATACAACCGGCCACCAGTTAGTTCAGCAAATCTTTAAGGAACAAGGGGTCGAGGATGTTAAAGTTGAGCAATCTGCCCAACCATTTTCAGACTATTATGATCCTACAACCAAGATCGTGGGACTCTCTGAAGAAGTTTATAGCGGCAATTCTATTGCGGCCTTAGCCACTGCAGCCCAAAAAGTCAGCTTGGCCTTGCAAGATCATAAGAAATATCGACCCTTTAGGATTCGTTTTAGATTAACTCCGCTGGTAAGTTTTCTAGCCACCTTGGCTATCCCACTTTATGCCGTCGGCTTGTTTGCTGGAATGTATCAATTAACAAAGTGGGGGCTTAGAATAGGTCTGTTTGTCTCCGCCTTTCCTCTCCTGACACTGCCAATAGAGATAGACGCTAGTCAAAAAGCCTTACAACTCCTTGAAAATGGAAAATTTTTAAAAGATGAGGAGCTACGCCTGGCTAAAGAATTTTTATCTTTTGAAGCCTTAAGCCTTGTCGCCTACCCTGCAATGATTATTTCAAATATAATTACTGCTATAAAAGCCAGACAAACACAAAAAGAAGCTAAAGCTCTCGACTAAAGGCCTTTTCCTTGTTCTTCCCTTACTCTTCGCCTCTGCCTTAGCCTTCACCTAAATTATGTTATAATTTATGTATGTTCTTCTACGACCCAACATTATTATTAATAATACCAGCCATAATTTTGGCCACTTACGCCCAAGTTCAAATCAAAAGCACCTATAATAAGTTTTCCAAGGTCGTTAGCCAGCGCGGGTATTCTGGGGGACAATTAGCCCGTTACATTCTCGACGACCGCCGCATGAGAGAGGTCACAATAGAATCTATCCCCGGAGAACTTTCTGACCACTATGATCCCAGGAGTAAGACCCTTCGACTCTCACAAGGTGTTATTAATAGTAATTCTATTGCCGCGCTAGGCATTGTGGCTCACGAGATTGGCCATGCTATTCAAGACGAAAAATCATACGCCCCGCTAAAAATACGTAACAGCATTGTTCCGGTCGCAAACCTTGGTTCAGGCCTGGCTTTCCCGCTTTTCTTCGTTGGTCTTTTCGCAGGTATGCCAATCTTTATGGACATTGGCATTCTCTTGTTTGCCCTAGCTGCTGTTTTTTCCATAGTTACTTTACCGGTAGAGTTTAACGCCAGCAAGCTGGCCATCAAGATTTTAGCTGATGGCAGATATTTAACCGCCAAAGAACTTCCTTTGGCTAAACAGGTCCTCTCAGCCGCTGCTTTGACTTATGTCGCAGCTACAACCATGGCAATCCTTAACTTGGTTAGGCTTTTAATCCTGCGTGGCAGTCGTGACTAAAACATTAATCATCCTCGGGCAGACCGCCGTTGGCAAATCTAAATTGGCAATTACGTTGGCCAAAGAAATAAACGCTGAAATCATCTCCGCCGACTCGATGCAAGTCTATCGTGGCCTGGATATTGGTACGGCCAAACCAACCATTGAAGAACGCCTAGGAATTCCTCATCACTTAATTGATATTAGAAACCCTGATGAAGAATGGACTGTCTCTGATTTTGTGGCAGGAACAAGGAAACTAACAGATCAAATAACAAAAGCCGGAAAAACTCCAATTATTGTCGGGGGAACAGGATTATACTTGTGGACTTTGTTAGAGGGCTACTCTTTTCCCGTTGCTCCAGCGGATAAAGAAATCCGAGAACGCTTAGAGCAGCTTCCTACCCCTACGCTCTACGCTCAACTTTCTACTATCGACCCTGAGGCTTGCAAAAAAATTCACGCTAACGACAAAAAAAGAATCGTTCGAGCATTGGAGGTCTACGAGTTGACCGGAAAACCAATTTCTCAAACACAAAAAACACGAACCAAGAGCCACGAACCAAGAGCCACGACCCTAATCGGTCTCACTCTCCCCCGCGACCAACTTTACCAACGCATCAACCAACGAGTCGACCAAATGATCCAAAAAGGCTTAATTTATGAAGTTAAGGGTTTATTGGTGAATGGTTACTCTAAAAATCTACTAGCGTTCCAAGCCTTAGGCTACAAAGAGGCTATCGAACACTTAGAAAATAGTTGGAATAAAGAAAAGATGATTGAGGAATTAAAAAAAAGGACTCGTAATTTCGCTCGCCGGCAAATGACCTGGTTTAAGAGGTTCAAAAACGTGCAATGGTTCAATCAGCCGGTTGACACTAATACGGTTTTATCGTATATTAAGAACATATGATCCGCTTAAGAAAACAAGAAATTAAACGCCGCAGGAAAAGAAGAAAAGAGAAGCTCCGCAAAAGAGGCTCCCTTAAAAAGACCGTTAAGCAGTCAACCAGCGCCGCCGCTTAAGAAAATCTAACATCAATCGCCCGAGCATGCGCATCCAGGCCTTCTACCTCCGCTAAAGCTTTAATGTCTTTCCAAACATCTTTTAAAGCTGGTTTAGTATACCCAACAATGCTTTGGGTTTTAACAAAGTCATAAACCCCCAATGGAGAGGCAAACCTGGCAGTTCCACCAGTCGGCAGAACATGGTTCGGTCCAGCGAAATAGTCGCCAACCGGCACCGGTGAATGCGGCCCAAGAAAAACAGCCCCGGCATTTTTAATTTTTTCCAGTTTACGCTGAGGCGAGCTAACCTGTAATTCTAAATGCTCGGGAGCAATCTGATTACAAATATCAATGGCCTCTTTCATGTTATCAACTAAGAATATTTTTATTTCTGCCTTTTCAATAATTTCTTGGCGTTTTAATTTCTTGACCTGTTTCTCAAGCTGTTGCCTGGTTTTTTCGGCAACTCTAGAAGAGTCGGTAATTAAAACCGCAAAAGAGTCTTGGTCATGCTCAGCCTGAGAAAGAAGATCAGCAGCCAAGAATTCCGGTTCAGCGTCATCATCAGCAATAATCACCACATTAGAAGGACCAGCCAAGCTGTCGATCCCAACTACCCCAAAAACTAATTTTTTTGCCAGGGTAACGTAGATATTACCTGGGCCAACAATTTTGTCTACTTGGGGAATTGTTTTGGTGCCAAAAGCTAGCGCGGCAATTGCCTGCGCCCCACCTACTCGAAAAACTCTTGACACCCCAGCTTCTGCAGCAGCCACCAAGACATAAGGGCTAATTGGCGGGGGAGAAACCATAATAATTTCGGCAACCCCGGCAACCTTAGCTGGAATCGTATTCATTAGAACCGAAGAGGGATAGACCGCCTTGCCTCCAGGCACATAAATCCCTACCCGCGAAAGAGGGATAACGCGTTGTCCCAAGACAACATCTAAAGGTAAAGTTTCAAACCATTCGTCAGGCTGCTGTTTTTGGTGGTAGGCGGTAATGTTTTGAATTGCCTTTACCAAAGCCTCCCGAAAACCTTTGCCAATCATTGAGTAAGCCGCATCAATTTCAGCTTTCGGCACCTCAAGATTTTCTAAAGAAAAATCCTTATCGTCAAACTTCTTCGTATATTCCAGCAGAGCCTTATCTCCACGCTTAGCAACATCTGTAACAATTCCCTTAACAACTTCTTCCTTTGCAGATCCGATCTGGAAACGCTGACTGACCATGATCGCCTTCACTTCTTTAGCGATTTCTTCTTTGACAAATGTTTTCATCATAACGAAATTCGACTCCCTTTTTTTATTACCGAATTATCAGCCAAAACAACCCCGTGTTCAATAATCGACTGGTCTTCAATAACACAATTTCTACCTAAAACACAGTCGACGAAGTGAACCCCCTTGCCAATTTTGCAACCCTCCCAAACCACACAACGATCTAACGTGCTCCCTTCATCAACTATAACATTGTCACCAAGCACAACATAGTCTCTAATTTCTGTATTTCTTCCCAAACGAACATTGTTTCCCAACAAACAAGGTCCCAAGATTTTAACGGTTGCATCTGGATGAGTTCCCTCGCCAAGCCAAACCTTATTGTTAATCCTCGTCCCCATAATTTTAACGGCAACCTCTCCACGCAAAATCGCCTGATGGACCTCTTTATATTTTTCCGGATTACCAATATCAATCCAGTAAGCTGTTGATAGGTATCCAAACATGCGGACCCCTTTTTCCAGCAAAGAAGGATAAAGTTGCCGCTCAAAAGAATACGGTTCTCCGACAGGAACATCCCTAAATATTTTGGGATCAATAATATAGGTCCCGGCATTAATTGCCTTTGTCTTCGCCTGGATGACTTGTTCCCAATTTGGTTTTTCCAAAAATTTAGTTACGCGCCCGTCTTTGTCTCTTAAAATCAAACCAAAGGCTGTCGGATCCTCTACTTCGGTTAAGGCCAGGGTTACCACAGCTTGCTTCTGATGGTGGAAGCCAATAAGCTTGGTCAGGTTGAGGTCGGTAATAACGTCACCATTAAAAACAATCAAGGGATCTTCATCAAAAAACTGTTCGGCATTTTTTACTGCCCCGGCAGTCCCCAAAGGTTCGTTTTCGATGGAATAATAAATTTTAATACCCCATTTTCTGCCGTCACCTAAAATCTTCTTTATTTCATGAGAGAGGTAATGGAGGTTAATGATAACTTCGTTAATGCCATGACAAACTAAAAGATCAAGCTGTCTAACAATCATCGGTAAATTGGCTAAGGGAACAATTGGTTTTGGGGTATTATTGGTTAACGGTCTAAGTCTCGTGCCCAAGCCGCCGGCAATTATGACCGCCTTCACCGCTTTAGTTCCTTTTTTAAGCGGGTGATTGCTTCTACCGGTGTGGGGTCAATTCCTTGCAAAATTGCTAGGTAAACAGAAACAAAATCACCCAAATAAATTAGTGATAAAATCCTAGCTAAGCGGCTTTTTCCTTTGGACCAAATCTGGTTAACTCCTCCTAGTTGATTGCCAATCAACGACTTAGTGATCTCCATCCGTTTTTTGATGCGCTCACTATCTTTTTCATCACGCAAGAACAAAAGGCTATAGTTGTGCTGGTTGCGCTTCAGGGCAGCCAAGGCGACTATTTCATTATGATTTAACTCTGGAAAAAGATTAATTGCGGCCATGATTTTGCTGTTCTCATTAAGCTGCGTCTTAAATCTTAACCCGACGGAATCGGTTATTCCCACTGAGGCAAAAACCAATGGGGTCTTGCCTAATAATTTCTGGGCAGTTTGCTTGGCCAAGTTAGCCCGCACAGGTTTTTCTAAACCATACTCGTCTTTGAGCTCATTTAGCAGGGCCAAAGTTTCTTGAAGCTCTTTTTCTTTTAACTCTGCCAGACCCAAAGCCTTAACAGCATTTAAGATTGGAGCCAGGAGATAAGGCAGGGCAGCTCGAGGCTGAAAACCAGCAGGAATAAGATAAAAGGGAAAGCCATGTTGCTCAGCCAGTTTTTTAAGTGCTCCCCCTGAAGTAATACAAATGATTTTTGCCCCTCGCTTAGCAGCTTCCTTGGTTGCCCCCAAGGTTTCTTCTGTGTTGCCGGAATAGGAAATCGCAAAAAAGACCGTCTCCTTATCGACAAAAGCTGGAGAATAATAACTACGATTGACGAAGACTGGGAACGGGGCTTTCTCACGAAGCAAACTACCAAGAATATCGCCAGCAATGGCAGATCCCCCCATACCAGCAACAACAAGCTGCTTAATTTTCTTTTGCTGGCGCAATGATCCCTGAGGCAAGAGCCCAATGGCATTGGCAAGCATGTCGGGAAAATTAGTCACCGCCAAAAGCATGCCGCCTTTATCAATGTCGCCAACTCTTTTTTTATCGTCTAAAAGCTCAACTTTATCCATTGGTTTTTAGTATTTTAGCCTTAAGGATGTCTATTGCTTTGCTTAATTGGGCATCGTTTCCTTGCTCGATTTCCGGTAGCAGCTGAGCTTTTGCTTCTTCGCTAGGAAGCGCCACCTCAACCTCTGGGGTTATCCCAATCTTATTAATATAATGGCCATTAGGAGTCAGGTACTTGGCAATTGTAA
The DNA here is from genome assembly GCA_001771545.1 of candidate division WOR-1 bacterium RIFOXYB2_FULL_42_35. Lineage (GTDB taxonomy): Bacteria > Margulisbacteria > WOR-1 > O2-12-FULL-45-9 > O2-12-FULL-45-9 > XYD2-FULL-41-8. The sequence continues at coordinate 27,650 of MEUC01000039.1, forward strand.
CCAGCAAGGCCGATCCATCGCTTAGTCGTCTGACATTTTGGACAGAAGCTTTGCCAAAAGTTTTTTCCCCTACCAAGGTAGCAATATGATTGTCTCTCAAAGCCCCAGCCAGAATTTCAGAGGCAGAAGCAGAGGCTCCGTTTACCAAGACAACCGTTGGCTTTTGCCACAACACCCGTCCACGAGAATCAATTTTTTCCTTTCTCCCATCTCTGTCTACGGTTTGGACAATTACCCCATTATCAATAAACATACTGCCTATATCAATAGCATTCTGTAGCAATCCCCCACCATTATTTCTTAAATCAATAATTAGTCCGTCAGAATCCTGGACGCTGCGCAAAGCTTTTTCAAATTCGCTGGATCCTTTCAGGTTTTCAAAGGTAATCAGTTTTATGTAAGCAATGTTGTCGTCAAGTCTTTTTGTCTTGATGCTTTTAATCTTTATGCTTTCCCTGACAATCGCAAAATCCTTGGTTTTTTCCCAGCCATCTCGAAGAATCCCTAATTTAACACTTGTTCCTCGGGGACCACGGATTAAGCTAACGGCCTGTTCCAGGGCCATATCCTTAGTTATTTTCCCATCAATTGTCATAATTTTGTCGCCAGCTATCAATTTTACCTTAAAGGCGGGGGTCCCTTCTATCGGAGCAATAACGCTGATTTGGTGCTCTTTCATGCCAATGTAAATCCCGATACCAGAATAACTCCCCCCCATTCTAATCACCATTTCTTGGTACGCTTTTGGTTCCACAAAACGGGTATAGGGATCATCCAAAGATGACAACATCCCCCTGATTGATCCATAAACCAGTTTTTCATTATCAATATCTTTCTCCACAAAATCATGCTTAACAATGTTTAAAACCTCAAGGTAGGTCTCTAATTTTCTCTCTAGTCCCTCTTGAGCAATTCCTCTGCCCACAATCGAGACCAAGATTGTTAGGGCCATCAAGCCAACCAGGGCTATCCTAAATATTTTATTTCTTCCTTTTGCTTCCTTGAAAGTTCTTTTCATTTGCTTATATTCTCCTTCTCTTTCTCTTGTCCTATTCTAACAGAATTAAATCGTTAATTTAAATATTTTATTGGGTCGGTTGGTTTGCCGTTTATTCTAACCTCAAAATGCAGGTGCGGGCCGGTAGAATATCCTGTATTGCCTTCAAGGCCGATCACTTGCCCCTTAGCAACGGAATCCCCTACTCCCTTATATATTCTGGAAAGATGACCATAGACAGTTGTCGTTTTGCGGCCGTGATCAACAACAATCGCTTTGCCATAACCATCCCACCAACCGGAGAAGATTACTTCCCCGGCATCAGCAGCACTAATGGGGGAACCATATTTGGCGGCAATGTCCAGTCCGGTATGGAAGGCTCTTCGTCGGTAAAATGGGTGACGTCGATAGCCAAAACGAGAGGTTATTCTCCCTTTAAGCGGCCAAATAAAGCTCCCACTGCCGCTAACCTTTGTTCCTTTCCCTGTAGCAACCTTTTTCAAAATCAAAACCTCAAGATCTTGCGAGCTTTTTTCCAGCTCGGCAATCTGATCTTCATATTCCTGGCTTCTTTGTTTAAGCGATTTATAGATTTTTTCTTTTTCTTCGGCCACAACCTCAATTTCGGTTTTTTTCTTAGTTATGATTTCAGCCAAATCTTTTATTTCTTCGGTTTTTGTTTTGAGGGTGACCTTTTTTGTTTTTGCGCTTTGCACTTCTTGGCGAACACTCTGAATCAAGTCGGCATCATAATCTACAATCTTCTTAAAAAAATACATTCTGTTAAAGAAATCAGACATTGATTTTGAAGAAATGAGCAGTTCAAGATAGTTCAGGTTGCTGCTCTTGTAAACTTCCCTGAGTCGGGCAACTAGCCGAGCCTCTTTTTGTTTTAACCCTTCCTCTGTTTGTCTAAGCTCAACCGTAAGCTTGCCTATTTGCGCTTGGTTCCCTTCTATCCGCTTTTGGGCAGACTGCAGGGTTTTTTTTGTTTCTTTAAGCTCTTTGTTGATGGTTGCCAACCGTCCCAAGACCGCCTGCTCTTCTTGTTTGGTTTTTTTAAGCGCTTCCTTCCGCTCTTGCAGTTCTTTTTGGATAGATTCCAGCTTTTTTTCTTCGTTGGCAGCATAAGCAGGGGCCAAAAGTGTCAGCATAAAAAAAAGTAAAAAAAAGACGCTAAAAAGTCTTCTCATTGGAAAACAAGCATAGCATAAATGGTGGCTAGTTGGCAAACAGGCTCTTTTTACGTTTTTCCCGATGAAAAGTAATCGCAAAACGATGAACCTCATCCCTAACTCTCTGTAATAATCGTAATGCCGCTGAAGTTTTGGGAAGCTTTAAATCTTCTCCGCTAGCGAAACAAATTGTCTCTTCTCTTTTTGCTAAACCAATCATGGGGAGAGAAGTTAGCCCGGCTTCTTTAAGCGCCTGCTTGGCCGCGTTAACTTGGGCATGGCCACCATCAACTAAAATCAAATCGGGCAAAGGCAACCTTTTGCTTAAAGAAAGCGTGTAGCGTCTTTTTATAACTTCAAGAATAGCGGCAACATCGTTTGGTTTATCTTCAACGCTTCTGATCTTAAAACGCCGATAGTCCTTTTTTAAAGGAATACCTCCATAGAAAACCACCATTGCTCCCACCATGTTGGATCCAGAAATATTCGAGACATCAAAAGCCTCAATTCTCAAGGGTGACTTCCTTAGCCTGAGAACCGTTTTTAATTCTGTTAGATCCGCTAGGTTAAGGGGAACAGGGGCCTTTCTTAGGCCTTGTCCCTCTAACAACTTTTGCAAAGTTTTTATCTTGTCCCTCAGATAGGCCGCCATTTCATAGTCAAGTACCCTGGAAGCTTTTTTCATTTCTTGGTTCAACTTTTTAAGGGCTTTGTCACTTTTCCCTTTTAAAAGCAAAAGAATCCCCCGAATAAGGTTCAGGTAATCTTTACGACATATTTTGCCAATGCAGGGACCGGAACAATTGCCAATACGATAAAAAAGACAGGGCTGTTGGCGCTTTTTTAGCGGTGATTCTTTGCACCATCGAATAGGGAAAATTTTTTTTACCAATAGTATGGCTTCTCTGGCTACTCCCCCAGGGAAAGGGCCAAAATAAAGGGATCCGTCCTGTTCCTTTTTGCGCACAAAAAGCAGACGCGGCCATTCTTCGTGGATGGTCAGTTTTAGAGATGGGTATGTTTTGTCGTCTTTTAGCGAAATGTTATAGCGTGGTTGATATTTTTTGATCAGCCGATCTTCAAGAATTAAAGCATCCGATTCTGAGCCGGTAGCAATATATTCAACATCCCGCAGGCGACCTGCTAATATCTGAGTTTTAATGTCATCGTGAGGCTGAAAATAAGAGGCAACTCTTTTGCGCAGCGATTTGGCCTTACCAACATAAATAATTAGCCCTTTATTGTCTTTAAATAGATAAACGCCTGGTTTGTCGGGGAGGGATTTCAACTTCTCTTTAATGTCCACGTTTATGTTATAGCAAGAAACCGCGAGCTTTGCCAGGCACAGAGGAATCATGACTGTGTGTAAGGCGAAGGGATATCTATTGTTCGCTTTTCTCTGCCGTCTCTTCTTTTTTCTTCTCCGCCTTATCCTCGGCCTTCTTTTCCACCACAACTTTTATCACGGCAGAGATTTCCTTATAAAGCCTAACGGTTACGGTGTATTCACCCAAAGCCTTAATAGCCTCACTAAGATGGATTTTTTTCTTATTTAGCTCTACATCAGCAATCGCCTTAATTGCATCCGCAATATCTTGAGAAGTAACCGAACCAAAAAGCTTCCCCTCTTCCCCTGCTCCAGCTGATATTTTAATCTCTAGAGAAGCCAGTTTTTGTGCTAATTGCTCAAACTCGGCTTTTTTAGCTGCCAAACGCTTTGTTTTTTCAGCGCCTCTTTTTCCCACGGCGACCAATTCGCTCTTGGTGGCTACAACAGCCAGTCTTTGCGGCAAAAGAAAATTGCGGGCATAGCCTCCGGCAACCCTAACAACATCATCAATTTCCCCGAGGTTTTCCAGATCTTTTCTTAAAACAACTTCCATATTAATCCACCAAATAAGGCACTAAAGTAAGTTGCCTTGCCTTTTTAATTATTTTGGCTACCATTCGCTGATGCAGAGTGCAGCAACCGCTAATCCTGCGGGGAGCAATCTTGCCCCGATCGGTCATAAAGCGTCGCAAAAACCCAACGTTCTTATAGTCGAGCGGTTGTTTTTCTACGCAAAAAACACACGGCTTTATTTTCCTTTTTCTAAATACTCCCGGCTTGGCTTTTGGTTTTCTTCTTTCCCGTGACATTGATTACCTCCTAAAATGGAATTTCTTCTTCGCTACTTTGGGCTAAGGAATCTACAGTTTTTTCCTCAACGGGCACAGAACTGGCTCCATCGGTCTTTCTGCCCAACATTTGCATGTTATCGGCCACAACTTCAACCATGGTCCGTTTTTCGCCGGTTTTAGCATCATATGTTCTGACCTGAAGCCGGCCTTCAATCGCAACAGGTCGTCCTTTTTTTAAAAACTCGCCACAAATTTCGGCCAATCTGCGCCAGGCAACAATATTAATAAAATCAACATCTTGTCCTGTTTCCCCAGAATCTTTGCGTTTAAACCGATTAACCGCAAGAGCAAAATGTGCTACTGGAATTCCTGAGGCCGTGTAGCGCAATTCTGGATCACGAGCCAAATTTCCAATTAAAAAAACTTTATTATACATAATTTAAAAAGGTAAATCCTCTGCCAGGCCCAAATCGTCTTCGGGTTCGTTATTCGTGGCTACTTGTACTGGCTGATGCTCTGCTTGTGACTGCGATTTTTCCATCATTTGGATGCTGCGTGCCACAACTTCTGTTGCCCAACGGCGCTGTCCAGCCTGATCTTCAAAAGAACGAACTTGAATCCGCCCCTCAACTAAAATCATTTGCCCTTTTTTGAGATAGTCACGGCAGATTTCAGCTTCTTTTCTCCAGGCAACGATGTCGATAAAATCCGTACCACCAAAAGGCCGATTCACCGCCAAGCTAAACTTTGCCATTAGCAAGCCTTCCATCGTGCTGCGGGCTTCTGGGTCGGCGGTAAGTCGTCCAACTAGAATAATCCGGTTAAGGTTAGCCAATTGCTTCTTTCGCCCCCTCGTCTACGCTTTTTATCTCGCCCACCACAACAGGCTGAATCTCTTCTTCTTTGGTCTCATCTTTTTTCTTTGCTTCCTTGCCAGCAAGAGAGAGTCCCCCACGGAGAATTTCTTCTGTCACCTTGATAGTTTTTTGCACTTCATTCGGAACAGAAGGGTCGGCCGTAAAAAATATTACTGCGAAATAAGCCTGAGTAGCTTTTTTAGGGGATCTCATGGTATAAGCAAGCCTCTTTAATCCAAGTTTATCTGTTTTGCTAATTTCCCCACCCAAAGATTTTATCTTGTCTTCTATTTTGGTAACTGCCGCAGCAGCTCTCTCGTCTCCTACGCCCGCATCAAGAATCAACATTAACTCATATGCCTTCAAGAAAAAAACCTCCTTGGTCAATATTCGCCCAATACAACACGTACCGGGGTTTAAGTCGAATAGATATTATAACATAAGCATGGGGGACAGAACAATAGCTATGGCCTAGTTTCCCTTAAACATTAAACCTAATCAGCACCACATCTCCATCTTCAACCACATATTCCCGGCCAACCAAGTGCAGTTGACCTGTTTCTTTTAATTTCTGGTAGCTTCCGGCAGCTTCTAAATCCTTAAAATGTGCCACCTCAGCAGCAATAAAGCCTTTTTGTATGTCAGAGTGAACCTTACCCGCAGCTTCGAAAACTGTTGAGCCAGATTTTAATGTCCAAGCGCGAGCTTCTTTGTTGTTGGCAGTAAAAAAAGAAATTAGACCTAAAAGCTTGTAGCTGGCACTAATAAATCTATTTAGACCTGTTTCTTTTTGTCCCGCTGATTCAAGAAATTCTTTGGCCTCTTCTGGCTCCAAGTCTTTTAGTTCGGCTTCTAGCTTAGAACAAATAGCCACAACTTTTGATCCCTCTTTTTGAGCAATTTGTTCAATGATAGCAACTTGATCTGTATTGCCAGACTCATCAACATTGGCAACATAAAGAATTGGTTTAGAAGTTAATAGGTTTAAATCCGGAACCTTTGCCTTCTCCTCACCTGTGCCTATGCCTTTGCCTTCGCCTAACAAGTTTCTATAAGTTTTCAACAGTCTCAATTCTTCCAGGGTCTTCTTCTCTCTTGCTTTTGCGACAATTTTAGTTTTCTCAAGGCGCTTTTCAACAACTGCCAGGTCGGCGAGAACCAATTCGGTTTGAATAATTTCAATATCTGCCTTAGGATCAACCTGGCCAGAAACGTGGGTTACGTTATCATCGCTGAAACAGCGCACCACATGAACAAGGGCATCAACGTCTCTTATATTAGCCAAGAACTTATTGCCTAAGCCTTCCCCTTTATGCGCTCCCTTGACCAGGCCAGCAATATCGTGGAAATCTATAATAGTAGGGATGGCCTTGGGAGATCCCATGATTTTCTTGATTTCAGAAAGCCTGGGGTCTGGAACTTCAACCACGCCAATATTGGGATTAATAGTACAAAAGGGATAATTGGAAGCTTCTGCCTTAGCTGAAGAGAGGGCGTTAAACAAAGTTGATTTGCCAACATTGGGCAGGCCGATAATTCCTAAAGAAAAACTCATGGTTTGGCCATTATAGCAAGGGCCTTGGCAACTGGCAATTTTATCAAAATATTTGTAACTATTTAGGTACCCCGCGTAGCAGCGCCTCTTAGGCGCTGCGTTATTCTTTTGGCTCATTTTCCCCAAAATACACTTTGG
>MEUC01000040.1 GCA_001771545.1 candidate division WOR-1 bacterium RIFOXYB2_FULL_42_35
TTGCGTGATGCGAATCCTTTTTGAATTAATTCGTTAAAAGTAAAAATTACCGTTGAGCGTGGGATGCCAGTTTTACGCGAAAGTGTGCTTGCGGTTTGCGGGCCGTATTTGAGCGAGGCGAGATAGATTGTTGATTGTTTGTCGCTGAGGTTGAGGCCGGAGAGGAATTGTTTGATTTCCATGGGGATGGGTAAGGAGTAGACAGTAAACAGTAGACAGTAGAGGAGAGGGGGAAGGAGAAGTTTGCTACAATAACCATTGACGGGAGTTTTGTCAAGGTTTTTAGGGGTTGGGGGTGGGGGTGTGTGATTGTTGGTGAGCCGTGGTGGTAACAAGTTTGGTTACTGGGTTTGTGGGTGGGCTGGTAACGGGAGTTGGTGCATGTGTGAATAGAGTGTTCGTTGAGCGAGGGAGTTGGCAGATTGCGAGAATCTTTTATAGTTAGTCCTTATTTTTAAATTATTTTTTATGGAACGTGCCATAGAGACTCCTCCTTTACTCCAAGTTATTGCCACTGTTTCAGGCTTGCCAGTTTATGAGCCTCAATGCTCAAGAGATGAATTGATTAGATTCTTAGAAGAATGTGATCGCGCTAATGGTATTCATAGTAAAACTTTTGAAGAATCTCATTCGTTATTTTCAATAAATCCCTCTTTAAGATTATATGATGCGGTGATGCGTCCTGAAGAGTGGCAGCCTCCATATGTTAATACTCTTTTAACAGGAAATCCCATAAGAAGGATGGGAGACGATAGCTGTCCTTTTGTTTCTAATGATGAGCGATTTACTCCTGCTGAAATGTTTAGGGCTTTGATTGCAGAAATTGTTAGAAGTATAGATGGTTTTGTCTCTGATGATTGTGTTGTTTCTGTTAAGTTGTCTCATAATCAAGCATTGGAAAACCCCGCTTATGCGGCAGGTGATTTTGAACTTTCCTTTAAAAAACAAAATGGAGAGAGTATGGATGATTTACATAAAAGAATCTTTAGAAAAATTATTAGCGTTTTAAAAGGGGAAGAAACTTTTTCTATTGAAGATCCGAAATTTGAGGCTTCCTTTTTCGTATTTGTAGATGGTCGCGTTACTTCTGGTTTTAGGAGGTTAAAGGCACTCCTGTACCAATATAGGGAAGAAAGATTACAAGCTATTAAAGAGTGGGTGAAAGGTGATTGTGCAGAGGTTGTTGATGATAATGGTTTTGATAGTGCGGTTGAAGGTTTTGTGAAAGAAGTCGCAGGTGATCCTGCGGTATTAAATGAAATGCTTAGAGTCTTGAATGAAGTTCTTAATGGTGCGGATCAAACTGATGTTTCGCCTGTTATTTTAGCTGTTGCTGAAGTTGTTGTTAATGATTCTTCCAAACAGGGTGATTTTATTTTGACAGTTCTACGTAAGATGAGTGGAAATGATGTTTCAAACGCTGTTCATTCGTAAATTTTAACACTTTTAAAAATGAAATTACCAGATCGTGTAAAAGGTCCGGAAGATCAGGGTGCACTTGTGCATCAAGCTAATGCTCTTACCACGAGAAGGCCTGTAGAAACTGGTCTTGCTAGAGTCGGAGGTACAAGTATTGTCTCAGCAGCATTTGACGCGATGAGGACAACTGGTTCAAATGAGGTTGATGAAGGACTGAAACAAACATTGAGTTTAATAAGGCGAGAAACCGCGCCTTCCGGTTCGACTATGCATTTGGAAGATTTGGAAGTTGCTGCCGGAGAAGCTGCACAAGAGGCGAAAGTTCCTGAAAAATTCAAATTGGGGAAAGTTCATGATGTTATAATTGTTGGAGTTGATACTTCTTGGTCAACTTCGGATGAATCTGATGCGTTGGCAACTGCCGCAACGAGATTGTCTGGTGGGGTTAGTAAGGGAGTAGATAAGAGACGAAATGATCGTGAAGCTCAAACGGGAGTTCGCTATGAGAGTAGGAAAACAACTGTAAAGTTTATGGGATATGGAGGAGATGGAGTCCGAATAGCATCTGATAAGTCTGCTGTTGTTCAACACTCTAGTACCGGCGATTGGTTTTCGAGAGTATTTGATGGTCTTCAGAGATGTGTTTCCGAGTTTCAAGTGGAAGATTTGGGAGTTGGGATTGTTATTACAATTGATGATATGCCTTCTCATCCTGATTATGCTTCGAGTTTAAGAAGAGCGGCGGCAGATTTGAATAAGGCAGGTGTCGTTGTTGTTACTTTACAAACTACTGGTGGTAATACATCTGGGTATGGTGGATCTGCTAAAGTTGCAGCAGATATACAAAGCCAACTTGAGTGTTTTGATTGTCATTTATTTGTTGATGCTGCGAGTGCTGGTGACTTGAGGAATTCTGGTAATATTGGGAAATTGGTTGAACGTATTGTAGATCTTGTAATGGAAGTTCAGGAAGAAGTTAAAGAAGAGGTTAGAACTGGAAAGACGGAAGAAGGTAAGTCGGCTAGGGTTAGATTTAATGCGAAAGTTAAAGAAAGATTCCATGGTGGACAAAAAGCTGGGGCAACATCTGCCTTGGGTAAGAGTGCGCCTCGTTTGCCGGCGCTTGGGGTTGGTGATACCAGACGTATCACAATGGCTACTGGTGAAGGTGAAGTTAAAGGATTTATAGAAGGATAGTTTTAAAAATATTATTTAATGCCAGTAACTGAAGTAGGAAAATCTGAAGAAGCTTTGACTGGTCTTGTTCGTCATGTTATTAAAAAGCATGGGAAAGGTGTAGGAGATTTGAGTCAAGCTGTGCAATTAGCTGTAAGTGATGCAATAGAAAGATCGGCTGGGCAAATTGCTGCAGATGTTACTAAGAGTGTACTAGGAGAAAGGGATGTTGTTGTGTTGACTGATCAAGAAGCAGTAAATCGAAATGTTGCCGATGTACTAAGAGATCTTGGCAGAGGTCGGCAATTTGGGAATTGGGGATCTGTTATAAGGTCTTTGTTTTCCAGTGATAGGAGGTCGGATGCGTCTTGTAAGAGTGTTTGGGGAAATATTGATTTGCAAGATGATGGTAAATTGCTTGAGGCTGCTCAGATAGAAGTTTTAAAATTAAGATTGCGTATTACAACTTTAGAAGGTTGTCTTCGCGGACATGAGATTGGAGTGCCACGGGAAGAAAATAGTGATGGAGTTGAATATGATTTGTTTTCAGATTTGAAAAAAAGGGCTCGTGGTTTCAGGCACTCTAGGCGTGTAAGTGGTAGTCTTTTTGAAGATCAGTATGATGACGGCGATTTTGATGATGAGGAGGAGGTCGAACCACGATCGAAAGAAAGGTTTCGTGGTCGTAGGGAACATAGAAAAAGTATGGGGTCAACGGGAACTAGTGATAACGCAGAAGCATACGAAGATGAAGATTTTGATAGTACGACTCCATCTAGTCATAGGAGTAGAACTGGTGCAGATGCTTTTTTCAAAAATTTAGAAAAAATGCAGGGTCAGTTAGCCGAACTTCAAGCTTCCTTGGAGAAAGCTGTAGCCGATCGAGAAAAGGCAGAACAAAATAGAGATGAAGCTAAAGAAGAAAGTAAAGGGTTAAGAGCTTTGTTGGCCAGAAAAGAAACTAAAATTACATTGTTGGAACGTGCGGATACAATGGTTCCTGAATTAGAGGAAAGTATGCGTGAAGTAATGGCTTTGAGGGCAAGACTTAATGGTATTGTAAAAGCTGTTCGTGATGGGCTTGATGAAAAGGAGCCTCTTGGTTTTTTTGAGTTTGCGGAAATAGAGCGTGTTATGGATGAATGCGCCGCTCTTCTTAAGAAGATTGATGACGCGTTGGTTATTAATTTTGAAGGTTACGTAGATGCATCTTCTCTTTATGCCGAAGTTTTAAGTGATATCGCTTTGAATGACGGGATCCCGAATAGTGCACTTTTCAGGAAGGTTTCTCGTTTAAACGGGATGCTTTTAGGTGTTTTATCTTTTCAAAATCAATTCTTGAGGGAGCAAGCTGCTGAGCGTATGGCTAATAAAGAGGTTAATAAAACTGTTGAAGTACCACCATGGTGGGGTTGGAAAGCTCCTGATGCAGGAGCCGATGAGGAATGTGCTTTGATTGATTTTATGTCCTTGCTGGGTGTTGAGGATTTGGAAGCTCTTAAAGCTGTTGTTAAGGAAGGAGATACCGGTAAAATTCGCAGAAAGGTTCTTAGGTCTGCTTTGAAAAAATTTCATCCTGATATCCTATTAGGGCAAATAAATTCTGCGAAGGTTGAAGGATTTGATTCTAAACAGGCCTTGAGTGAAGCTACGGCAATAAGTCAATTGTTAGCTAAAATTGAGAAAGCGCTTTTGTCTGACATTAAAGTCCTTGAATTTTATTTAGAGCTTTATGCAATGAATTCTCAAGATGATGGGATGATGGTGACTTGGGAGCAAATTTATCCGGCTATGGCTGCGTTTTTGTGTTCGAGAGAGCCTGCTAAACAGGCTGCGGCAAAGTAGAAAGTGTTTTTATATTGTTGAATTTTAATGTTTTTGAAAATGAAATTACCTGATGGTGTAAAAGGTATAGGTGATCAATATTCGCTTGTTTCTCAAGGTGGAGCTCTTACTAAGCATGTAGAGGGTCATGGCGTTTCAGGTTTTTTGAGAAGGTATAGAGGCGCTTCTAATGAGGTTGTAACGAGGCTTAGTCGAAGAGATACCGTAGAGCCTGTGCTTTCGAAGAGAGCACGTGCTCTCAAATTGGCGGAAGAAGGTACTTGGCCATTTAAAGAAATTCGGTTAGGCGAATCTGATGATGAAGGTTTCGACAGAATTGCAGAAATGGATGTTGTGAGTTTGCCTAGACGAGGTTTGCGAAATGGTTGTGATGTGCATTGTGGTGATGTTGTCCGTTATTCGGTTCATTGTGGGTGTGGTTCGTATTATACCCGAGAATGTCCATGTGTTGTTCTTGGAAGATTTGAGCATTCTCGGTATCCAAAGAATTGTCTTTGGGTTGCCAAGTTGGTTGAATTGGAAACTGAATATGTTTTGGCAAATCCTTTACGTACGATGATTACCGAGAATCGTCACCAGCGTGTGGAGGTTGTTTTGAAATCCTTCTCGAATTTAAGTTCCAGTCAAAGGGTGATTCTGGTTGAGTCGGTTATTGATGAATTTTATGATGATATGTTATGAAAAATTAACTTCTTTGATTGATGAATATCCAAACGTATGAAAGTTCTATGCCTGTTGATGTATTCGGTCCTGCGGAGCATCCTACTGTCTATCGCGAGAAGATTGATGGGTATGTTGAATCCCTTTTAAGTGGTTCTGAGAAGCAATGGGTTCCGGAATTCCATTGTGAAATGTATGTTGTTGAGGTTGATGAGATGGTTAGGGTTTTGGGAAATCAAGGCGTACCTCCTGTTGCGACATATGATTATATTGAAAGAGATGGGTTTCGACGCGATGTTTATTTCGCTTCCGCTAAAGCTAGGTGGGATGTTAACTCTAGAGATGAATTCCCCGATACGGATCGTGGTTTCGGTGGGAGTGTATATGCTCTTAATGATAAGGCGCAATATGATACCTTGGCTCATTTTTTTGGTGAATTTATGGCTTTAAGATGTAGAGAGTATTCGATGTTTGGTCATAATCCTACATTTTTGCAGGGTCCTGCCGAACACAGTAATTTGAGGCATGAAAATAGAGTTGCGCATCCGCTCCATAGAGATGTGTTTAATTCTCTTTTTAACCCGCTTGGTATTTCCGGTATGACGCTTATTGGGATTTCAACAGTGTGTTTTGATAATACCGGTTATGCGATTCAGGTAGAGCATATTAGAGGTATGTTGGATCGTTTTCTTAGTGAGCATAGGTATTTGCGTGAGCCATATGTAGGTTTTATCGGAAAAGCTATTGCTCGTTTTGACGGTTGGGCTACTAAGTCGCAACATAGCAAGATTGATCCGGTTGTGGATGCTTCAAGAAAAATGGAAGGTACTGTTGAGCATTGGTTGTATGGTAAGTGTGAAATCCTTCCTGTTGCTTGTAATCATATGCATTTTCAGGCGCTTCGTAGGGAGATGGGCGATTATGCCTCTTTTGTAAAATCTTTGCGTATTGATGAATTCAGCAGGGTTGCTGTTGCCGTTGTTGCTTTCCCTGTAAGTCGATTTCCTGGTATTGCCGCTAATATCCTGAGGCAACTTGGGTCTACCGTTTTTCAAGTTGATTTGGATTGTTGTTCTGATGGTGTTAGGGGTTTTATTGAGCAAGAAGGTATTCAATCCAGAAGTCCCGCTTATCAGAGACAAGTACCTGATTATGGTTATGAAACAGTTTTGGCTGCAGATGGTGAGATGGATGAACGCACTGCATATACAATTGCTTATGACTCTTTTAGCAAGTTTATATATCAGGATCTTAAGTATGATCAGTTTTTCGGTGGAATTTTTGTTAGAGGCTTGTCCCGTTCCGGTCCTCCGCTTGGCTTGAATAGTCTTCATTATGATGGTGCTGTTGGAGATTTTGATGGAAGAGCTTTTACTTTTGATGTGAAGTCTTATATGCAATTTTTGCAGGATAGTAATATTGAAGGATGGACGAATTTTCATTTTGTGAATTTCGAGAAAAAACTTAGAGAATTTTTAGCAAGATGTCAGTTTCTCAAATGCGTTTCTTGATGGTAAAAAACAGTTGTATATGCTATAAATCGTAAGCCTTACGCCCTATGACCTACGATTTATGTCTCTCGATCCAATTACCGAAATTCGTTCCCGACTCTCGATAGAG
>MEUC01000041.1 GCA_001771545.1 candidate division WOR-1 bacterium RIFOXYB2_FULL_42_35
TTAAGGCGGAATGCCCGCCTGCGTCCCGACGTTCGTCGGGACTTCGGCGGACTTCATCATTATATTTTTTCCGATCCTCATTGCCTTGGTCACTAAAAGAGGTGGCGGGGTTGCCAGCCGATAGAGTTATGATTTTATTGAAATCCTTGAATGCTCATTTTTAGAAAGTTTACAATCTCTATCATGCCTCTGGTATCTAATTCACAATATTGCTCCAGCAGTTTAAAAACCCGCTGTTTTTCTTTTTCAGGTACTTTTTCTTCAAGGGCCACACGCATATACTCAAACCTAGCAGCTCCACCACCACCGATTTCCAGGTCATTATAACTTATGCCAGTTAAAGCAGGTAAAACATACTTTATTGAGGCACTTCCTTTTTGGGCTGGATGATAATAAGCAAAATTACGGAAGGGCAGCAATAAATCAACAATACGGATTTCTATCTCTTTTAACCATTTGGCATAGGCAGGATAAGCCTTGATCGCATTTCGCAAACAAATTTTTTCATAGACTGCGTTATAAATAATTATCGAACCTTGATTGCCCAAGAGTTCTTGCAACTGCTTTAACAAGTCTGGCCGAGGATCAATATCCCCAGGAGCTAAAAACGAATAGTGTTTGGGCTGAGCACCTGCCTTTTCTATAACGTGCAAAGAAAACTGAAAAGGGATAGGCTCATGTGGACCAGATAAATCATAGATTGGGATAGCAGTAGCAATAGTTTCAAAATCCAAAAAGTATAAGGGGTATTTAAGCTCGGAAAGAAAATTATTGACAGCTTCTTGATCAATATAAGCCTTACCGGAATTGTGACATTTAACCTGTATGGCCTGTTTTTCGTCTAACTCAATACTGCTAGGAATATCAGCTAATTGCAAGATCCCCTGCTCAATAAGATCAAGGGCTTTTTTCCGCCGGCCGCGCAAAAGAAAGACATTTTCTTGAGGTAAAAAACTCCAGCACAGGCTAAACAAAGGACAATCCTTAGCACAATGCTTATCGGCATTAATCTGCGGCAATTCGGCAGAAATAATTTTGGCCATTGCCGCAAGTTTATCTCCAAGATCAGGTAAAAGATCCTTGATTTTACTAGTAACATCTTCCTTAATAAAAAGTTTATTAAGATCCAAATCACCGTTCTTTTTATAAGCCTTATTTAAATGCTGGATAAAAACCTTATTTATCTTTAGGCCGCTGCCTTGATAGACATATTTTTGAAAAGCCGCATCAAGAAGGTGCTCTTCCTTAACAGAAGAAGTGCTTTTGACCTCAATTAAATCCCAGGCATCTTGGCCCACTGGCTCAAGAATATCGGGCAAAGCATACCCGCTTTCATAAACAAACCCAGCCTCAAACAACGGCTGGCGAGAACTAAGTGCAGCCATAGACCTTTGGGCTGTTTCCAAGGGATTATTATCTCTGGCAATGGTTATGCCTTGGGGGTAAAGTTTTTGTGCCAGCTGGCCGACAATTATCCCCTGTTTCATCCTTTCTTTTGCTTCTTGATCAGGTTCAGGAATCTTGGCCTTATCATTATATTGATACCAGAGTAACTTTAGACATTGTAATCCGGCTAAAAACTTACTTTTTGATATAAACAACTTTGGTTTAATCATATGCTTAGATTGTAGTCCTCCTGCTTTTGCTATTCAACAACAAAACAACAATAAAACTAACCGACTTTTGCCTGACACTGGCTGCAGCTGATGCAGCTTTCGATGATATCAAGTTCCGGGCCGCCCCCTTCAACAACCAGGGCTTGCCTTAAAGCTGTCCAAAGGCTGACTTCTTCTGTAAAATTAGCCAGACCTTGTTGGACAAAGGCTGTGCTGCCGCAGTTAGGGCAAGCAAAAATCAACCGTTCCTCTTTTTCTTTGGTTGTTTTTTTTACCATTTATCAAGCTCCTTATATTTTTATTGCTTCACTCTAGCGCCGCAATCAGTGCATCTGATCACAGGATCAACAGCATCAATTTCGGGATCAGAATTTGTAAAAACCAGACCTGCCAAACCTTGTGAAATAGCTACCTTTTGCTTATAACTTATCAGGCCTTGTTCGATAAAAGAAGCGCTGCCGCAATTAAGGCACTTAAACAAAGAAGCAGCAGTTGGCGTATCAGTTTTTTTTCCTTTGGTCATTTTATTCACCCCCTTTCTTGTTTTCATAGGAAAAGATCAGATCTTCAAAAAAATCACGGACAAGCGGGGCAACGCAGCGGCCGCCCATTTGTTCATAGGACTTATCAGCCAGGAGCAAAGAAAAGATAATTTCCGCATAGGCATTTTCTTCGGCGTTTGTCATGGACACATAAGCTGCATACTGGCGTACAGTTTGATGCGTTAGCTGTCTTATAATCTCTTCGGAAAGACAATCAAGGCAGATAATATTCCCCAAGCGGTTGGCAAATTCAGGCATTAGACCAAAGCTGTACAAATCACTGACAGCCAGTTCTTTTTTATGGCTTAAGCCTGTAAAAGCACCGCCAAAAAGAAAAAGCACATTGCAAAAACTAAAGCTTTGACGCGAATACTCTGCGGAATCAGGCTCATAAAAAACCTCGCTGCCATCGATTAAGGAAAGGAGATCCTGCTGCACACCAAAAGTGGCCAGCTCGCTTTCATCATGTGGATTGTAGGCCAGCTTATCAATCTCATCGATAAAGACAACAGCATACTCTGCCCTTTTTCTATCCCCTTTGGCAGCAGAAAACAAAAGGTCAACAAACTGGTCAATATGGGTGCCTCCGCGGTAACCTCTTTGCACCAGGCTGGTGGCATCAATCTGCAAAAAAGGCAGACCAACAATATCGGCCAAGGTTCTGGCCATAATAGTTTTTCCGCAGCCTGTTGGCCCAACAAGCAAGGCATTGGTTTTCGCCAGGTTTTTATTTTCCGACCTAAGCGCATAGCGCTTAAGCTGCTGATAAATTATTACGGCTAAGCTTTTTTTAGCTTGTTCTTGTCCAATGACCGTTTTACTTAAAAGCGCAAAAATATCTTTGGGCAGCAAAGCCGGTTTTTTGTCTTGATCCGCACCTTGAAAAGAAGGATCAGCAGTCACGTCTATGGCGGCTATTTTTCCCAACAAACTTGAACCAGGCTTTTTAGGCATCTTGATCACCTCTGGCTATGATTATAAAACAAGGGGTATGACACTAGCTGTCAGAGTAGTGTGGTATAATAATCACCAGCTAGATTGAGGGGATCAAAATGGACAACAAAGAAATAAACGAGGAAATCATCGCAATTTGGGACGAGCATTTTAGTGGGGATGAAAAAATCATGGCCCCCTTGCTTTACCAGGCAACAGACAAACACACAATATTATTTGTTGGCTTCAATCCATCGCTTAATCTTTCGGAATTAAAATCCCTAAGCGGCATTAACAACACAAAGGATTTCTTTCTATGGAAAAACTTCTCAAAAGAAAAGATAGATACCTTTATTAGCATCGAGCAAAAGGCCATTCAATCATACGGAAGGTACTTCAATAAAATTGAACACATTGCAAAAGCAACAAAAAACAAATGGCAACACATCGATCTGTTTCCCATCAGAAATACAAAACAGAGAGAAACTTTAAAATATGTTTTCGCTGACAACAAAAAACTCATATTAAATGATTTCGCCAAGAAATGCTTGAGGGTATTTGAAAAGCTGACAGCAAAATGTTCCCCAAAAATGATTATTGTTATCAATGCGCTTTCCTCTAGAATTATTCAAAAGCATTTCGCCGATAAAATAAACTCAAAACGCTATGATGATTTGGGCTATGATTTAATAACAATCAACAACGACTGCATCCCTATTATTTTTTCTGGAATGATCTCTGGTCAAAGAGCATTAGATAACGATTCTCTGAAGAGATTAATCTGGATAACAAAAAAAGCGGACAAATACGCAAAAACGAGCACATAATGGAACGCCATACATTAATTAGAATATACCAGATTGATGAGCTGATCAGGTCAAAGCAATACCCCAACTGCAGGGAACTGGCTGAACGGTTTGAGGTTTCTGAACGCACGATCTTGCGCGATATTGAAGCAATGAAGGACTCGCTGGGCGCGGCAATTGGCTTTAGCAAAGAACATAACGGGTATTACTATGAAAAACAAGGGTTTTGCCTACCCTCTTTAAAGTTGTCAGAAGGAGAGCTGCTGGCCATATTGCTGGGCGGGGAACTAATAGCCAAATACAAAAATACCCCATTTGAAGCTGCCATAAAAAAAGCTTTTGAAAAATTGCAGGCACTACTTCCGGAAACTATCTCAATTAACCTTAATAATCGCGATAAATTTATTTCCTTTGACTTATGCCAGACACGGGAATTATCAAAACCAGCAACCCAGGCTTTTGAGCTGTTAATAAAAGCCATTAACGATAAAACCAGCGTAGCAATTAATTATTATTCAATTGGCCGCAACAAAACACAAAAGCGAATAATTGACCCATATCATTTGCGCCATACCCAAGGCGCCTGGTATTTGGTTGGTTATTGCCAGCTAAGAAAAGAAGTGCGGACTTTTGCGGTAAACCAAATTAAAAATATCAAAATCATGCCTAAAACGTTTTTGATCCAAAAGAGTTTTTCGGCAAAGAAATTTTTTGCTGATTCCTGGGGTTTTGAACAAGGCGGGCCAATGACCAAAGTTGTGGTTAAGCTGGACAAAAGAATTAGCCGCTGGTTTATTGACCGTAAGCTTCACCCCAGCCAAAAAACCGCAGAAAACAAAGACGGCTCCCTTACCCTAACCTTTCAAGTGGCTGGAACAGAGGAAATAAAAAGGTGGATATTGAGTCAGGGCGCGGATATAATGGTTTTGGAGCCGAAAAGATTAAAAAAGGGGGTCAGAGATGAGGCAAGGAGGATGACGGGGTTTCGTTAACATGGGCATTATAACGATTACACCGAGTAATTAAGTCTTGCTATTAAAGAGTTTACAAAAGGGGGATAAGTACTATGGCAGAACTGAATGTAAGTAGAAAAAACATCGGCAAATTACTTAAAGAGATGCAAGGAAAAAAATTTATTATTCCTGATTATCAAAGGCCATATAAATGGGATGAAGAAAAATGTGAAACTTTATGGGGAGACATCATTGATTTTTTTAGCAATAAAAAGCCAAATGAAGAATATTTTCTAGGCAGTATTGTTACCTGCAAGGGTGCTGGCGATAAGGATTCAAACGAGATCGAAATAATTGACGGTCAACAAAGGATTACATCTTTGTTCCTATTATTGAGATCTTTTTATGCAAAGCTGGAAAGTATGTGTGAGGATGACAACATTAAAGGGTTAAAAAATCAAATAGCCCCATGTCTTTGGGATGTGCATGAGATATCTAACATAGTGGAAGACAAAACAAAAATACACATTGAATCTCGAGTTGCTACGGAATCTGACAATGAAATATTTCATAAAATTCTTACTAGCGGTAAAATCATAAGTGCGAATAAAGATTTATACAGTTCAAACTATGCTTTCTTTTATTCTAAATGTAATGAATATGCCCAGAAAAATCCAATGCACTGGCAACCGCTTTGTATCACGATATTAAACAAGTGCATTGTATTACCGATTGAGTGCGAAGATGTGGAGGCTGCCTTAACAATTTTTTCAACATTAAATGACCGTGGCATGCCTCTGTCTGATTCCGATATCTTTAAGGCGCAAATATATCGCTCAAAAAAAACAACTGAAGAAAAAAAAGAGTTTACCGATGCCTGGAAAGAATTGACCGAAACCGTTGAAGATGCGCAGATAAGCCTTGATGACTTGTTCAGATATTATTCGCATATAGTTCGCGCAAAAAACAAAGACAAATCCAAAGAGATTGGGCTAAGAAACTTTTACAAAACAAACAACAGTAAAATTCTGAAAGACCCTTCATTAATGGGCAATCTAAGTGAATTGGCGGATTTTTGGTTTGACATTAACAATGGGGGGGCAAAGACAGATGATGATAAAAAAACATTTGATTTTGAAACGAAAAAGTATTTACATTGTCTAAAATGTTACCCAAATGAGTATTGGAAATATTTGACAAGCGTCTATTATTTCAAGAATAAGGATCAGGCTGATTTTGCAAAAAAATTCCCACTATTTTTAAGGAAGCTAATCGCTTTTCTCTTTGCGAAATTCATCGAACAGCCAACGGTAAATGCTATCAAAGATAATATCTACCAGTTTGGAATTGATATTTGTGCAAACAATCCATTTCAGGTAAATTTGTCTGAGACATTTTCTAGCAAGATCGGCAATTCTGTTTCATTAAAAATCGCAAAATCAATTATTCTGCTAAGTGCCTATCTTGATAATTCGCAAACTGAATTGATTCCTAATAATTTTGAGATAGAGCATATTTTTCCAAGAAAATGGCAGGATACTAATTATAACGGCTGGAACAAAAAAGACGCCGAAGAATACTTGGAAAAATTTGGAAATAAGGCACCCATTGAAAAGAAGGTGAATATTCAAGCAGGGAACGGATATTTTGGGAAGAAAAAAGAAAAGTACAAACAATCAAAAATCAGCACAATAATTAAGCTGAGCAAAACCGCTAAGTCTGATTGGCTGAAACAAGATATTGAAGAGCGGGAAAAAAATACTATCGAAACATTGATGAATTTTTTTAGGGAAAGTTCTGCCTTGTAAATAATTACCACAGCTTAAAAGAAAAGCTGGCTTTGAAGGTCGGCTATTTACGATTGCAACCTGCTTTTGTAGCTACTGTTGGTTTTTCATAACTCAACTTGCGACCAAAAAATAAGCCTCCCTAAGTTTGGTTTTGGCAAACCTCGGAGGCTTATTAATTGTTTCTTTAGGTTAAGATAATGTCTTTCCTGCCTTTTAGGATTGGCTGAAGATAATCTCTGTTAGCTTGATCAATATTTTTAAAGATGCTATTTAGTTCCTGCTGCGGTAGACTAAACATAGCTTCGCAACAATCACAGGCAAAGATCGTCCTCCCTTCACCAGCTTGATCATATCTTTCACCAACAATAGTCAGCCAAATTTCTGTTTTCCCCTTAAACTGGCAGTCTTCAGCATAATGATAACCGCTGCCCCTTTTGCCTTTATGGCTGATATGGACTTTTTGATGTTCAAGGACATCTGAATCATCAAGTACAACCTTTATGGCAAACTCATTATAGTTAAGTCCTTCAATCTTGTCATAAAGTGTTTTGTGATCATCATAGAAAGACCTAAGGGTGCCCTCTTCTTCCTTGCCAGCATACCAGCCAACCCAAGCAGGATCATCAAGCCATTTTTTAATCTGCTGGCGGCTGAAAAAACAATGATCTAAAACTCCAATCTTTACTTCCTCACCAGTAATCATATTCTTAATATACTCTCCCATTTTACTAATCTCCTTTTTGTAAATTTTTGATAAATTAGCCTGCCTCCGGCAAGCAAGCCCGCCTGCTTGTAGAAACAGACGGGCTATTAAGATTAAACTTCGGCATACTTATACGATAGGCCATACTCAAGCTGGTTTTGGATAGCGTTTAAACAGGACTGGCAGATAAAAACTACTCGCCTGTGCTCTTCCAAGCTTGAAGCAGAAGTTCGCCGCATAAATGACTCAACCCCGATATGATCAAGACCTTCGTTACAGCGAACTAAGAATCCGTGGCAAATGCAACACTCTCTCATAACTAAATCACCTCCTTATGATAAACAATGCAACTGGAAACCAAATCAGCCGGCAGACCGACCCCAGCACCGCATAGATAAACCACAACTGGAATACCCCGAGCCACTGCCTGCCGAACTGTGTAAAGAGAACCGCGAGATGAGCCATAGAGAAAAGCAACCACAACAGAGCAAGAAGAAACCAAAAGCCGATTGCGGCCCAAGAGCGCGGAAACTGCCTGCTGATATGGGGCACCGGGAGCAGCAGCACCCCAAATAACCTGGCCACCAGAGGCACAAAACTGCACTACCTGGGAACGGATAGAAGCAGGAAAACCAGAAACAGAGGACCACGCAGAGAAAACAACACCAGAACCAGCTGCCTGCTGCTGCAAAAGAGCAGACAGAGCAAACGAATCAGCGCCCAATGCACCACCAGAAGCAACCCGAAAACCACGAGCAAGATACGAGGAAACAACCAAGGAAACCAGCGGGGCAAAAGAAGCAGGAAGGGAACGGGAACCAACGACACCAACTAACTGACACATGCTAATACCTCCCTATGATATATATGCCTGAAACTGCTCCAGGCATTGAGGTCCTAATAGCATTTTTTTCTTTTGTCACCCGGAAGTGCATATGCGAGGCGTAACGAGCATATGCGCTGGAGGGCGAGGGTGACAAAAAAATTACACGAGGTTTATAGAATAATGATTATTTTGTCACCCGAGATTTAGTTCCGCACTTTCAAGTCCTTAAATAAATAGCAAGAAAGTGCGGAACTAAATTGACAAAAATAAAGAAAAAAATGCTAGAATAAAAATGCCTGGAGCAGTAAAAAGGAAAAAGGGAATTAAAAATTCCGACCCAGCATGCGGTCATAGTTGCTCATTATTTCGCCTTGGCTGTTAGATAAATCCAGAATCTCCAACCCGCCACAATAACGTTGTAGTAGAAACATTTTGTATGGAGCGGCTAACAAAAGCGGAAGATAGATTAAGATCACAATACTGTGGATCACTTATCATCCCAATAGTGCTTGACGCCAAAACTTAGAACCATGGGTACTTTTCGGCTTATATAATATGGGTGTAAAAGTGCTGGACAACTAAGCTCAATATTTGAGAGTGAATCAAAAAACCAAAACTCTATCCCTCCCGAAAAATTAATATCAGCAAAGACATTATTGGCATTATGAATAAAGGAGCCACCCTCTTTGCGCCAGGAATTAACACCATTTATAGCAGTACCGACAGAGACATACGGTTTAATAAAAAGCAATTCAGGTAAATGAAAAATATTATTAATATTGAGAAAGCAGCCTGTTTCTGTATAAGTCGGAGTAGTGGCAGACTTAAAAACATTGTTATCAGCAATAAAGCCAATTTCCAAAGCCAAGGTATAGAAGTTATTTTTCTTAAACAAATAGCTAACTTGCAATATAGTACCGGCTTCTGAAGAATTAGAAGCAAACATCCCAAGATTGTTGATATAGCCATAGTCTAAGCCAAAGCCCATTTGGCCTGCTTGGCTCGGTACAACAAGGGAAAAAGAAAAAAATAAAATACAAACAAAATAAAACATGGCTCTTTGAACAATTCTTCTCATTTCACAACCCCCTTTTATCAAAAAACTAATATCCGGTACTACTAGGCAGTTTTCTTAGGATCTTGCCATGAGTGATAATAGATCCACATTAGCAGTATTCCGATTAGAAAAACAAAACATGCTAAAGGAAAAACATAGCCAATTTTATTATAGAAAGTTCGACCGGTAATAGGAACAACTTCAGCTACCCCATAAGCTGTTTTTCTATAAGGAATCTCTAATATCTTCCTGCCTAAATTATCAAAGATTGCTGAAGGCCCGGTTGTCCCAACATGAACAGCAAAACGGTTATTTTCAACGGCTCTTAAAGCCATTAAATTCCTGTGCAAATAAGGGATTATAGAGTTACCAAAAGCAGCATCAGATGAAATAAGAACTAAAACCTGCGCCCCAGCCTGGGTTAAACCGCGAGCTACCCAAGGACATAAAGATTCAAGACAGATCATTGCTCCAATCTGCTTTAAACCAGATTGTGAAGGCAATGGTTGAAGCTTATTCCCACTATAATAATTATCTGATTCCGCGAAAGGAAAAAGTTTCTTTTTCTCGTATGTTCTAGTGGTATCTCCATCTTTTTTTAGAATAAAGGCTACATTGTAAACCTGATTATTTCTAACATGATTAATAAATGGCGTCCCAACCAATAACTCTGGCCCATAAGAAGTAACATTTTTATACAATCTATGGAGATATTGGTCATTTTGCAAAAGATAGTTGCCAGAAGACTCCGGCCAAATGATAAGTTTCGGGGAATCCTTAAGTGTTTGCTGAGATAAATAGAGTAATTTGCTGTTAAAATAATTTTCAAACAACTTATTTTTCTCTATTAGAGCATACTCTGTCATCCCTAAATTCGGTTGTATAACAGCAATTGGAATAACCCCAACAGCTTCTGATTGAGATATGTGAAGGGAGAAAGCACCAAAAATAAGATTAAGAACTTGCAGCATAACAATTAGGTACAAGGAAAACCGCTGCCAGGGTAGTTTAACTTTAAGTAGAAAATTTGCAATCAAAACATTGGTTGCAATAATCAGAAAACTTAAGAAGGCTGCCCCCAAAAGACCAGCTGATTGAATAATAAGCGGATAAGGGGCTAAAGCACTGACGATCGGGGCAGTAAAAGAAATTGGCAGATAGGAAAGAAGGTATTGTGAGCTAACCCAACCTGCACCAAAAAAGATTGGAGCCAAGCCCCAGCCATAAACCCTAGATAAGAAAGCTGCTAAACTAAAGAAAAAGGCAATAACCAAAGCAATAGGAATAAAGACCAAAACAATCATCGTGACAAGAGGAACCCCTAAATTAAGGCTCAAAGCATCTAAGGGCGTTATTATTCCAAGACAAACAAAATAAGCAAAGAGGAAATTAATTAAAAACAATCTCCACCCACTGATTTTGTAGTTAAGGATAAATAGAGGAACTAAACTAAAAAAGATAGCTAAAGGAACTAAAAATATTGGATTTGGCAGTGAGAATAATACACCTAGAACACCTAAGCAGAAAAGCCACAAGATCTTAGTGGCGCGCATCTTCGGAAATTCCATAATAAGCGCCAGGGAACTTTTTAATAATTTTGTCTGTTTTAGTATCAAGGACTAACAAAGCTGGGGCTGTCCTTGATGGAGTCAGCATCATCTTGCCAACTGTAATGTACATCTTCCCTGGCTTAACAACAGAAAACATGAGTTGAGAAGGAATCTTAAGCCGATTAATAACTTTATCTGTTTTAATATCAATAACCTCAACAGTGTTACGAGCAACCTTGTCATCCATGTGTTGCACATAGAGCTTCCCTACTGATTGGTCACAAGTTAACTTATAAGGATGACCGTCAATTTTTATCTTCTTGATTAGTTTGCCAGTCTCAAATGAATAAACCAGTAATTCTTCATTAGGAGGAACCCAGCCGTCCAAGCTTCGCTCGCCTTTTGCCGCAGCAGCAACATAGACTTTATCACCAACCGAGCAAACACCGTCGATAGTTTTATAGTCATGGGGGATATTCAGGATTTTAACAATCTCTTTTTTTCTAACATCAACAACATAAACATCTCCAACTGCATCCTTACTAAAATCTATATTATTATTTTTATCTTTCATAATATAAAAAGAGGAAAAAAAGAGCAGGTTTTTACCATCAAAGAAAAGATCATTAATGTTAGCCTGAGAAAAAGACGGTTCATTCTCCCTAATAAACAATCTCTTAACAACCTTTTTTGATTTGCGATCAATAAAAACAATACCACTTTTTAAGCGGCTTTCATCATTACCACGAACTTCCACAATCAAATCTTTTTCAGTTAGAATCATGTAACGAGGACCCCAAAGATCTTTAAAGCTGATAAAAGTATCTATTTTCTTTTTCTCTGGATCAAAATACAATACTTCTCTGCCATAACGCCAAGGAGTACGATATTTAGCAATAAAACAGCCTACTTGCTCATCAATAAGAAAATTGTTGTAGCCGCTATTAAGCGGCAAAGGGATATTCCGAACGATTTCATCTTTATTAACATCGAATTTAACTAGAAATTCATGTGCGCCCTTATCATCGTGGTCATAACGAAGGACATAGGCAAAGCGTCCCGGGGAAGCCGGGACGCTAGTTGCCATAAAGACTAACAAACAACAACAAAAGATAAAGAGTCTGTTTTGCTTCATAAATAATTTAGATTAGCCGAGTAAGCAAAGTCAGCCCCAAGTTGATCCGAGTAATAAATATCATCGGGAGAAACCCCAATCCAGCTGAAACCTGGTGCTCCCCAAGATCGATCTTGAATTTGGCTGTTAAAAACTCCTGTGTTATTAGAATCAAGATTAACACTCATATATGGAGATTTCTTAAAAGTATTATACACCAATTTAGAGCAGTACATTGAGCCCACATCATCTTTATTGCTCCATTTTTCAACTAGAGTAATCAAACCAGCTCTGGCTGAAATTTGAGGGTAATATGGCTTACCTTGATAATTGTTAATGGCCCAGTTTAATGCGTTCCAAATATTCTCATAACTTGCTGTTTGAATTTTTTTACAGGTAAAGTATGAAATATTATTACCCCAACTACTAGGCGCATAATTCCTTGCAACTCCTCCCTCAGGCATAGATTCAAACACACGGTTATAGGAGATATCATCAACAATCGCTATGTGAGTCCAGTTAGAAATAATCTTAACTAACTCAGGGCCTTTCCCTTGTGCTCTCAGTAGGATCAAATCTCCTCTCATCCCGCCTTCTTGCCTAAACTTATTCCAGTCAAAGGTAACTCTAGTGTTATCATTCCAAGAAGAATAAGCCTTAGCCTGTTTAACTCGATAAGAAGAGGCATTAGCTTGAAGTTTTGGGACAACACGATCTCTTTTTTCAGCTGCAGCTGCGGCAACAGGAAAGAAACCTAAATCAACCTTAGCATAGTACGGTTGATTATAATTAGAAAAAAAGAAATCCTCATTACGCAGTCCCCGTCTCAAGTCTTCAAAAGAGTAATTGGGTGGCGGCGGCGGAGGGCTAAATTTACCACCTCCTCCTGCTGTGCTGCCTGTAAAAGAAAAAGCCATTGCAGCTTGAACTAAAACTGCACTTAATATTAGGGTAACTATAATTTTTCTTTTATTTTTCATTTTAACACCTCCTATTGTGTAACTGCCTTAACAAAGGAATTAACTTTATCAGTAGGCAACTTAACTGAGTTTTCTGAAGCAGTCCCATCATCACCAGTCATCAAAGCATAACCAACTGTCATTGCTCCAAGTGGAGTCAGGCTAGACTTTTTTTCTGGATTAAGATTAGGAATTGAAGCTTCAACAACTGTCTTGGCTTTCAGCACAGTGTTATCATCAACTCTAACCCCACTATCACTTCCCAACTCGTTGACCTTATCTGTTACAGTTCCAATATCAATAGGCGTCTTGATAACTTCTTCACCGCCAACCGCCATGACTTTGGCTGCTTCTCCATTCCTAGCTGCCACCTCTTGCCGGGCAATCTGCTTGATAAGATTTTGACCAAGAACAGTTTCCAGTGATTGGGCAGTTGGTTCTTCTTCTGTTCGATCAATACGGGAATCAACGTAAGTTATAAAACTGCTAACAGCCTTTTCAGCACTAGCCTGATCTTTAATCTCCCCTAGCTGCTTATCGAAGGCTGTAAGTTGAGCATTATTAGCAATGGTGGGAACATTATTCTCAAAGATAGAAACATCCCCTTTTTTTGACGAACCACAACCAATAAGGGTAAAAGATACCGCCAAAACCAGGAACAAAACAAAATACTTGTTTTTCTGAATCATGCTGTGCACCTCCTAAAAAAGATCAGATTACTCCTTAATTTAAAGTTGAACTATCACCTCCCCCTCAAAACAGCAAATCCCGCACCATGACCTCTAGGGTATACTGGCACGGGATCTGTTGCTTCACTTCTACAGTAATAATTAATATTTTTTTTCCTAACATTCAAAGTATTAGCACTCTCAACATATAATGCCGCTTTGGTCCACCTTGAAACTAAGATTTGCTGTAAGAAAGCGAAAAAAATAAAATAAAAAAGTGGACCAGCCTATAAGTAGAGTCACTCTCATATAAGGGGTATAGCAATTTTATTGCCACCTCGACTCACCCCTCGTAAAACTCGGGGTTCGCTCGGTGCAAGCAGGTTTTTTAGGGTAATTTACGCTTAGAACAAGTCAAAAAATGCTCATTTTTTCGACACAGGTGTCCGAGTTTTCGTCACCCCACGTTTTAAGGCTGTAAAAATAGAGGAGAAGAGTTGGTTTGGCTTGGAAATTCTGGTGCCCAAATTTTCGACACCCTCAAGATTTAGGCTTCTTCAATTTCTTCAGGTTTCTGCTGAGGAAGTTTACTTAAGTGTAAGAATACAGACCTGGACAGCATTTTCAGGGCCTTATTTTTGGTGCGGTGGATCTTTGATTTTGACATTTTGAGGCATTTAGAAACTTCTCTTTCTGTATATTCCTCAAAGAAAATTAGTTTAACAATCTTTCTTTCTAGTGGAGGCAGGGTTTGAACTGCTAACTTAAGCAGGGTTGACTGGATTAAGCCTTTATCTCCCTTTATAGATAACCGCTCATAATAATAGTGTTCATCATGGCTGCCAACTCTCTCCAAAGAGTCAGTTGGCAGAAACTTTACTTTAAACCTTTCAAACCATTCTTGGTTATCCATTACACACCCCTAATTTTCTTAAAGATGCTTGCGCAATAAGGATCATATTTTCCAGCACTCCCCTAACAATATTAATTTCCGAACCGATCAGATTCAGCCAAAGCGGAAAGCCTGCTTGTTTCAGCCAAAAAAGACCTTCGAAACAGGCTGAAAGTATTTCTTCTGCAAAATCTGACGCATTCCGGCCACCGATTCTAATTCATTCCGGCCGGCCATTCTGATTCATTCCGGCCACCCATTCTAATGATTCCGGCCACCCTAGCCACCTCACCATGAATAAACCATAAATACAACCAAGGCACCCCAAATACCCACGGGATATTAAGATAGGGGTAAGGAGGTGCCAAGTATGGCTAAAGAAAGGATTGGTATGAGAAGGATAAAAGAGGTTTTAAGGCTGGGATTTAGGGAAAAGTATTCCATGAACAAAATTGCCTGCTGTCTTAATGTCGGGCGCAGTACGGTCCAGGATTACTTTCGTAGATTCAGAATCGCTGGTTTGTCCTGGCCGCTGGTGGAGGAGCTAACGGATGAATTGTTGGAGCAAAAGCTGTTTCCGGAGAACCTGAACAAAAAGGCAAAGCGCGGACAGATTAATTTTGAATACCTTGTAGGGGAAATTAAAAAACCGGATGTCACGTTGGCTTTGCTATGGGAGGAATATAAAGAGCAAAATCCAAATGGCTATCAGTACGCCCAATTTTGCAATCTTTACCGCGCTTACAGAAAAACACTCAACTACAGCATGCGCCAGGAGCATAAGGCCGGGGAAAAGATTTTTGCTGACTTTGGTAAAGGCGACGCTGTAACGCTGTTGAATCCGAAAAGCGGCCACAGAATTCCTGTTAATCTATTTGTTGGGGTCTGGGGCGCGTCTAATCATACTTTCGTCGAAGCGGTCATAGGCGGAGAAAGCCTGGCCAACTGGCTAAATTGCAGCGCTGATGCTTTCGAGTATTTCGGCTGCTGCTCTAAAGCCATTGTACCCGATAATCCCAAATCTGTTATTAGCAAAGCTTGCCGCTATGAGCCTGATGTTAACGCCAGTTATGCGGAATTCGCGAGCCACTATGATGTCGCCGTCCTGCCTGCCAGGCCCGGCCATCCCAAAGATAAGGCTAAAGCCGAAGTGGGTGTTAAGTTGGCTAAGCGCTGGATCCTGGCCAGGCTGCGCAACAGAGTCTTCTACAGTTTGGGCGAACTAAACGAAGCAATCAGTGAATTGCTGGAGAGTTTTAACAACAAAGTTATGAAAAGGTTCAAAAAGAGCCGTTGGGAGTTGTTTGAAACTTTGGATCAGCCCAACGCCAAGCCTTTGCCTGAAAAACGTTATGAGTTCGCCCAGTGGAAGAAAGTCAGAGTCAATATCGATTATCATCTTGAATTTGATGACCATTACTATTCGGTTCCCTATACCCTTATCAAGCAGGAGTTAGAAATCAAAATTAGCAGCAGGCTGATTGAGGTTTTTAAAAAGGGAAAACGGATCTGTTCTCACAGAAGAAGTTATGATTCCAGACAAAGAACTGTTACCGTTCCCGACCATATGCCCAAGAGCCATCGGGAACATCTGGAATGGACTCCATCCAGGATTTTACAGTGGGCGGAACGATATGGACAATCGGTCAAAGAACTGGTGGAAAAAATCATGGCTGAGCGGGCTTTTCCGGAACAAGGTTATCGTGCCTGTCTGGGCATTATCCGTATGGAGAGAAAATTTTCAGCCAACAAACTAAACAAAGCCTGTGCCAGGGCCTTAAAATATCGTGTTCATTCCTATTCAGGAGTCAAAAATATCCTGCTGAACAATCTGGGTGACTTGGAGGATGAGACAACCACCACAACAAATCTGCCAGCCATCCAGCATGAGAATATCCGTGGTCCCGAGTATTATCAGGGGCTGAGCTCATTAGCTCCGTCCCCGAATTAAAATCCAAATTAAGGAAGGAGGTGAAAAAATATGGAAGAAACACTGCGTAAATTGAACGAGCTGAGGCTCCACGGCCTGGCCAAATCTTTTCATGAAAGGATTGTTCGCCCTGATCATCGTGACCTTTCATTTGAGGAGTTTCTGGGCCTGCTGGTGGATGACGAGTTCATCTATCGCCGCAACTTGAAACAGTGCCGACTTTTGCAACGGGCCAAGCTAAAATTCCCTTCCGCCTGTCTGGAAGAAATTGACTATCGGGCACCCAGAGGCCTGATTAAAAGCAAGATAGTAGCCTTGCAAAACCTGGAGTGGTTGAATCATCATCAAAACATTCTGATTACCGGTCCCTCGGGAGTTGGCAAGAGTCATCTGGCCTGTGCTTTGGGCCAGTGGTTGTGTCGCAACGGCCGGACGGTTCTTTATTCTCGTTGGCCCAGGTTATTCGGCGATATTCTGGCCTCCAAAGGCCAAGGCAATTATCTCAAGCACCTGGACAGGCTGGCTAAGGTTAATCTGCTGATCATAGACGACTTCGGCTTGTCGGCACTTAACGATTCCGAACGGAAGGATTTTCTGGAGATTGTTGAAGACCGCTATACCAGCGGTTCCACCATCATCACCAGCCAGCTTCCAGTTAAAGAATGGCACACCTACATTGGAGAACCGACCATCGCTGATGCAATCTGCGACCGCTTGTTTCATGTGGCTCATAAATTTGAACTGAAAGGAGAATCCATGCGTAAAAAACTTAAAAAAGTTGATTGATTCTGGTCAGGTGTGCTAGGCTTTACTCAAGTGGGGTTTGACTAGCGCTGTGGGGGTGGCCGGAATCATTAGATTACCCGGCCGGAATCATTAGATTATCCATTTCTTCCTCCGTTTCAACCGCTCTTGATAAGCAAAGATACAAACAAGCCAGCTGATAGGCCGTTCTTCTGCTGCCATGTTGGTAATAATCAGTTATTTTCTGTCCGATCTTTATTTTAAGGGTCATTCTTTTATCCCTCCGCAAATAAAAAGGCCCAGCACTTCCTAATATTTAGGAAATACTGGGCCCTATTGATGCCTTAGTGTTTAGTCTTTTTCTAAGCTAAACCAAAGTCTGCTGTCAGCTGCCAAGTTTCTTTGGCAGGAACAGCCTCCAATCGTGCATCAATCTTAGCCTTATTGTGAACCAATATTTTTTCGATCTCTTCCAGCTGGCCATATGGGCTCAGCAGTTGTACATGTTTGGGAATAGTAAGTCCGGACTTCTTTAACCAGTAAATAGATCTGGAGCTGGCATCGATAACTTTTTTTCTGGCTTGTTTTCTTTTAGCAAGGACAAAATGAAGCATGGCTAGCTCAAAAGCTATTGCCGGGGTTTTTCTGAAGAGAAAAGCTATTTTTCTGTCGCGTATTTTATCGTTTAATTTCATTTGTCTTTCCTTGAAGATCTCTCTATTATATATATCGGCCATTTCTGGACCAAATTTCATTATTTTTCTGTTTTTAGTTGTATTAAGCTGTAATAGCTGGCATAATCAACAACATCATGAACAAAACCTGGTTAACATTACAAGAACTTTCTGAGTATTTAAGCTTTAGCAAGGAGAAACTTTATATTCTGCTTCGCCAAGGCTCGCTTCCCGCTGTAAAGGTAGGCCGGCACTGGCGTTTTAACCGTCTTGAGATTGACCAGTGGATGCTGAAGCAAAGATCTGATTATAATAAGGAACTGGAACTGCAATGAATATTAATCAGGATAAAATAATTGAATCTGTTTTTCTTGAAGAAGAGGAAAAGAAACTTTCTATCTTTGAACATGTTTTCTTTAAGTTTACTCAACATTTTTCAGTTCGTTTATTCGAAAAATTATGCCAAGGTGAAATTGAGGGTTCTGAAAACATTGCTAATTTAAACTCCGGCTTTATTATCGCCTGCAACCATACAAGCTATCTTGACTGGCTGGTTCTTTTCTCTCTATTCAAACTGCGTTACAACAAGGAAATTACCTTTTTAGCAAAAGAAAAGCTGTTTAAACATGTCTTATTCCGTAAACTAATAAAAGCAGCTAAGTGTATTAAAGTTACTGACTCCGGCATCAACATAAGTTCTATGCGAAAAATATTAAGGACAACTAGAAACAATGGAATAATAGGGATATTTCCTGAAGGAACTCGGACAAACAACGGGGAACTACTGAAAGCCAAAGAGGGTATTATTAAAATTGCTCTGGCAGCAAAAGTCCCTATTGTTCCTGTAGGTTTACAAGGTTTTTATGAGATTTGGCCCAGAAATAAATTGTTTCCAACCAGACTTAGGAAATGTAAAATCAAGATAGGCAACCCACTCTATTTTGACAACCTTTCTGACAGCTTATCTGACAAGGATATTGCCCAACACACTAGCGGTATCATGAAAAACATTGGTGATTTAATTAATAAGAGTTATAATTACGCTTAATGATTGAAGTTATAAGCTGTGACTTAAAGACTTTAGAAAACCACTTAAGAACCCTTATAAAGCAAATCCCCTCGGTTACTGGATGCAGAGTATTTATAAAACCCAATCTTGGTGGCAGGTATCCAATTATTAAAAGCGAAAATACCGACGCTGTTTTCTTAAAAGTTCTTTGTAAGGTTTTATCTGAACATAACCCTACGGAAATCATCATTGCCCATTCATCTCTAATTGGTTTTGGCTATAGTAAGCACTGTCAATTTGATGACTTAATCAAAATCAATCATTATGATACATTATCACGAGACAAGAATGTTCACCTGCTAAATCTTGACGATGTTCCCCGAAGCAAGGAAGAAAACAATGGTTTTACTTTTCATATCCCAGAAATCTTAAAAAAAGAGAAACTATTTTATATCAATTTATGCAAAATGAAAACCCACATGGAAACAGACGTTTCTTTGTCATTAAAGAACCAAATGGGTTTAGTCTCATTAGAAGATAGAAAAAACATGCACAAGAGTAATCTTCAGGGTCAAATTGCTGCCTTGGCAACAAAACTTCGTCCTGATTTAAATATTATAGATGGGATTATTGCCATGGAAGGGAATGGTCCTCATCATGGAAAGAATATCAAAACCAATTTAGTCATCGCAGGGACTGATGGGGTAGAAGCTGACAGTTTGGCTTGCTTCTTAATGGGGATAGATTATCAACAAGTAAGTCATATTATGGAGGCTGAGAGGCTTGGGGTTGGAAAATTTGTCTCGGCAAAAACAATAAAAGAACATCAAGCAAAAGCAAAAAAATTCAAGCCATCGGGGAAAATATACAAGATCGGCACAAAATTCCGGGTTTGGCCCACAACCTCCTGTTCTGGTTGTATTTTTTCGCTAAACCAGGCATTTAAAAAGTTTGCTAAGCGTCACCCTATAAAAGTATTAAAGAAAATATTTTTTGACGAAACAAACATATATATTGGGGAATGTTCGGGGGAAAACCCCAGGAATCGCAAAAATATTTATACTATTGGCAACTGTTCTTGTGAACTAGCAAAACGAAACACAGTAAGAAGACATCTCAAAGGCTGCCCTCCAACGGTTGATGAGATAATTAAATTACTTGAGGAATGACAAATTGAATTATTACATTATCAGTTTTTTTATTACTGCTTTAATTAGTTTGTTGATCGCGATTTTTGTTCTCAGTCGAAACCCCAAGAGTAAACTAAATATTACTTTCAGCCTTTTTGCTTTTAGTGTTTTTGTCTGGAGTTTTTTCTATCTATTCTTCGCCTTGTCCGCAACAAACTTGCAGGCATTATTTTGGGACAGATGTTTAATGGCCGGTGCCATAATTATACCTGCGGCTTTTATGCATTTTATCCTGGTTCATCTTGAGCAAGACACAAAATACAAAGGATTTATCTATCTAAACTATTTAATTTGCTTATCATTTCTAGCAATTCTTCCAACCCAGCTTTTTATTAAGGGAATTACTCCACTCTTTGGGTTTCGATATTGGCCAGACCCAGGGGTATTATTTCACCCTTATTTCGCCTGGTTTGCCCTAAACACTATTATTGCCCATCTGTTAATGATTCGCTATCTTAGAGCTTCTCAAAGTGAAAAGAAAAATCAGATTAAATATATTTTTGCGGGAACTCTAATTGGGTTTATTGGCGGCTCAACCAACTTCTTTATGTGGTACCAAATACCAATTCCACCCATTGGCAGCCCCTTGGTAGCAATGTATGTGATCACTATAGCATATGCTATTACTAAACATGAACTAATGGACATAAAACTAGCTATTACTCGCACAGCTGCCTACGGGATTGTCGGACTCTTACTTGCAGGCTCCTTTGCTGCGCTCAACAGCTTAGCAATGCCAATCAGTTTAGCCATGACAGCAAATGGCGGTCTGGCACTCTTCTGGGCCTGGGCAGCTCATCGCTTAAGAGAGATTATTCAAACGCCTTTAGAAGAAAAATGGATTACCGGCTGGTATGACAAGAATAAGCTGCTCAACAGGATTACTCAGCGTTTAATTCCAGTAATGGAGAAGGAAGATGTTTTCAGCATTATTGCCGAGGAGTTGAAATCAACCATAAGAATCAGCCGGATAGATGTTGAGACAGAAAATCTTGAGAGCGGTTATGCTGATGTGGCAAAAAACAAAAATAATGTCGTAATTCCCCTTTCCTCTTCGAGCGGACCGGAGGGAAAAATAATTCTTGGTCCTAAGACATCAGAAGATGCCTATAATGACAGGGATTTAACTTTATTTAGAAGTATCAGACTGCAGGCGGTAGCTATCTTTGACCGCATTAGGCCGTATGAGACAATAAAGAAAGAGTTTGAGGCTAATGAGAAGAAGCTTTATGAAACAGAAAAGCAGCTGGAGCGCTCTGCTCGTTTGGCCTCTTTGGGAACTTTAACCGCAGGCGTAGCACATGAGATTAGAAATCCGATGAGTGTGCTGCGCTCAAAGGCCCAGAAACTGGAGAATAAACTTGAGGACAAGGCTTTTCTTAAAGAATATGCTGCACTGTCTATAAAACATATTGACAGGATACTAAATATTATTAAGGGAATGCTTGATCAATCTAAGAGCCACGAGGCCGAAACAAAGCCAATTAACATTAATACTTTAATTGAAGAATCTTTGGCTTATTTTGCCATTACAAAAATAAATGTAGTTAAGAATTTCAGTGACTGCCCACAGATACAGGGTGATCCTATCCGTTTGTCGCAGGTATTTATTAATCTGATCCAGAATGCTATCAGGGCTATGCCTGAGGGCGGCACCC
Source organism: candidate division WOR-1 bacterium RIFOXYB2_FULL_42_35 (assembly GCA_001771545.1). Taxonomy (GTDB): domain Bacteria; phylum Margulisbacteria; class WOR-1; order O2-12-FULL-45-9; family O2-12-FULL-45-9; genus XYD2-FULL-41-8. The sequence continues at coordinate 21,615 of MEUC01000041.1, forward strand.
TAACTATTAGCACAGCACCGGAAAATGGGGAAATAATAATAAAGGTTGCTGACACAGGCAAAGGAATTGCTGCGGAAAATCTGGAAAAGATTTTTAATCCTTTCTTTACAACATGGAATGAAGGGGTTGGGTTAGGGCTTTCAACCACACATCGCATAATTGCCGATTATAAAGGCAGGATTGAGGTTAAGAGTCAAGAAGACAAAGGCACTACTTTTACTATTTATCTGCCGGTTAAGAAATAAATTAGTCTATTTTTTTCTGCTCTTGCTCAAGGCTTTTGACTTTAGCTTCTACTTCTTTTAGCTGATCGATTAAAGGCTGCTGCCAGAAATAATTAAGGTATCTCTGGGCAATCTCTTTTTCTTTGCCGCCGAAGAAGTCATCAATCAATTGGATAACCTTGTTATTGTCATAAGGCTTAGTGACAAAGGCCATTGCTTCGGAGCCGATCATAGATTTCATCCAGTATTCTTCCAAATCATAGGCCGTGACCATAATGATGCCGATTTTATTATCAATCTCATTAATCTTTTCCAGGGTCTGGATACCATCCATGCCGGGCATACGAATATCAAGGAGGACTAATTTAACTTTATTTTTATCCCTTTTGAGCATTCCCTTATTGCGTTCTTCAATTATTTGCAGGGCTTGTTCCCCGGAGGAAGCCTGAAGGACCTGATATTTTTTGGTATCGGCAATGGTTTCAGCCAGATCATCAGCCACATCTTTTTCGTCATCTACAACTAAAATTAAAGGCTTGTCCATGTTGGAGCACCTCCTGTCTGGATTTGCTAAGAACGATTGTCTAACAGGGAGAGAGATTAGTCAAGGTCGGGGCACCTCTTGACAACCAACTCACCAGCGAAAACGTCGAAAACAGGCTACAATAAAAGCGCTGGGAGCAGGGCTAATATAACAACTTATGTATCATTTAAACAATGCAAGCGTCGAATTAATCACGGACTCAAGTTCTTCTTTAATGCTCTTTGCCGCTTCTTCAATCTTTTCGCCGCTAGCTTGTATTGTTTTTGCTTTTGTAAGAAGATCGGACATTAATGAAACCTGATCCAACATCTTTTTAATATTGCCTTTCACGGCAACTAAATTTATCTCACCAGATTCATTCTTTCTCAAATGGGCGATAATGTTTACACGGGAAATTTTATAGGCTGCTTCTAAAAACACAACAGGGCAGGCTTGCTCAAGCATTGCCTCATCAACAGTACAATAATAGTCGTCTCCGTCAATCCTAAAATCTCCCATTTCTACAGGCTCACAGCCCTTTGCGAAAACAAATATTCCGCAATCAGCACTTCTATTATCCTTAGCTTCTTTCAACTCTTCAATAGCCTTCCTCAGGGAATAATTTTGTGCGTTCTTTACCTCTATTACTATTCGCTTACCGGGAGCTCCGCTTGTATCCCCTAAGGTAATGACATAATCGCCGATTTTAGATCTTTGAATATTTCCAATAGAACCAGTGACATTTTCCGTAGAATCTGCCAATTGCAGACCCAATGAGGCAACACGCTCGTAAAGAGCCGACTCAAAATCGCGGCCTTTTTGAGTTCCTTTTTCTGCTTCTTCTGCTTGTATTTCCTTCATACCAAAATGCATTCTAATCTCCGAGAAAAAGTTATTATTTCCCTTTTTTATCTCTTCAACTTTATCTTCAAACATTTTTCTTACTTTAGATATGCTCGAATCATTTTTGTCTAAAGAAAACTGCGATTTTAACTCTTCACTCATTTTTGTTAATTCATCTTTAACCTTGTCCTCTATTTTGGATATGACACTTTCTTTGTTTAATGGATCAATAGACTTAGCAAAGTTGCTCGCCGGACCAAGTTCTTGCTTTAACAACTGATTAACTTTTCCGTTTTCAATATTAAAGTATTTAGATAATTCCAAAGAAAGGGATCCTTTTTCTCCTAACAAAGCATTAAGTGCAGTAGGCACGTCTCCTTTTTCTTTTTCAAAATATTTTTTAAGGTCTTCCTTTAAATTGTTTTTAAATTCATCAGTGTAATCTTCTAATTTCTTTTCTATTATATTAAATTTATCCTCAACAATTTTTGTGTCGAGCGTTGGGCTTGCTGAAAGAATAGCAATTACACCAACCTTAAGGGCTTCCAGTGCCTTGTCAGCGCGCAAAGGATCCTCAAACTGATTAAGATATTTTATTACATCATTATCCTTTACTGTCAGTAGTAACGATAATTCATTTTTGACCTGATCAACTGGCAAATTTATAGCGTCATCCATACAACTTGTCTCCTTTAATACACTCTATTGCAAACCGACTTTTTCTAATCTTTCCTTTCTATCAACCCAATCCGGCATGACCAGTGTCAGGAACTTATAAAAATGCTTTGTATGGTTGGGATATTTGAGATGGCACATCTCGTGCATAATTACATATTCGATACAATGCGAGGGGGCTTTAATCAGTTCAGTATTTAATCCAATCCTGCCTTTAGTATGAAGGCAACTACCCCATCGCGATTTCATCGTTTTAACGTTGAGAGCAGGAAGATTTATCCCATATTTTTCAATCCTGCCATGACTGCGCTTGGTAATCGACTCAAACATCTTTCGAGCACGCGCCCAATACCAATCATATAACAACCGCTTCGTTTGTTGTCTGTTATCGGGGCAAAGAGAATACACAAAAATGTATTTACCTTTCAATCTCACGACCTGCCTCTTGCTTTGTATAACTTTCAAGCGATACTGGCGTCCATAATAACAATGCGTTTCACCACTTATAAATTGTTTTGGAGGTTCTTTGGGCATAAAAGATTTAAAATATTCAATCTGTCTCACGATCCATGGCGCCTTTTTTTGAACTCTAAGCAAAACCTTCTCAACTGACACATTTTGTGGCGCGCTTACACCCACAGAAAGATCTGGCATAACGCTGATTTTAAAGCTCTTCCTTGGCTTTTGCTCAAGGACAAACCGAATGGTGTTTTGCCCATAAGTAAACGAATGCTGGCTCATTGAGCATACCTTCTTTTGGCAATATTAATAATCTTTTCCATAATAAGGTCTATTTCTTCATAACTTAAACCAAGCTTGGTTTTATCAGCAAGATAATCTTCAATTTCATTCAACATGTTGTTCTGCACGTCACTCTTTAAATGCCAATCAACAACGATATTTTTTTGAATAATATCATCCACTTCCATGGCTATTTTTGCGGATATTTCCTTTGATCCTTGACCTGTATCACGTTGACCCACAAGCTCGTAAACTACACCATAAAAAGCCTTTGCCACATCTTTATCCTGCAGGATATCTGGTATATCCGTATCCTTGCGATCTCGAACGGCCTCCATAATCTCCTTGGCCGTTAGAAAATACTGCGCATCGGTAATTCGTGCCTGCCTGTAATCATCAATTGCTTTTTTTAGCAGGTTGGAGAATTTTCCATAGAATACGGGATCCTCCTCATACTTCTCTTCGATTGTCCTCTTTGTCCTATGGGCAATCATGTCCGCTTTCGCGGCTTCGCCGACAGTTTTCATGACTTCCTTCTGAAAGTTATCCTTATCAAAGATGTCTACCGGAGAGGTGATTTTGATAACCTCATCCGAACTAACATAAGTGTTTAGGAGTTTTTGGATCTTATTTTCATACTCCTTAAAGTCGACAACTTCGGCATAGCGTTTTTTAACCGAAACCCGCAATTTCTGAAAGAACTTGAAATCATCTTTGTACTTATTAATCTGTTTCTCTGCCACTTCCCCGTAAAACTTCTCTGATGAAAGTGCGATACCTAGCGTCTTTGAGAAGGCTGTCAACTTATCGTAGAACTTATGCCGTAGCTCTTCGTCAAACAAAAACCGCTCGTATTCTTCTTCATCGCGCCGATTTCTAATTTCTTTAAATATGTCCCACAAATCAGCGTATTTCTGAGGAAGGGTTTTTACTTCCTCCACCACATTAAGCAACGTGCCTTCCAAGTCCTCCTTGTCAAAGCCGGACAACTCCCCATACGCAGTCAAGGCAAGGTCAAGCTCTCCAAGAATGCCATAGTAATCAACTATAAAACCGTAGTCCTTGCCTTCATAGATACGATTTACCCTGGCAATCGCCTGTAAAAGAGTATGCTCCTTCATGGGCTTAGCTATATACAAAACGGTGTTCCTGGGAGCATCAAATCCAGTTAGAAGCTTATCAACAACAATTAGAATTTCCGGCTGTTCTGCGTGCTTAAAAGAGGCTATGACTTGTTTATTATATTCTGTCTCATTTCCAAAGCGTTTTAAGATATTCTTCCAAAACTTTAGGACCTCTTCCTTCGGTTCTTCATAGACATCCTCATAACCCTCGCGCTCATCTGGCGCAGAAATAACGACCTCAGAAGAAACCTTGCCAATCTCATCAAGGCACTGCTTAAACTTCAATGCCGCGTCTTTGGAATCGGTCGCGATCTGCGCCTTAAAGCCCGTGCCTTGCCAGTTTTTGCTGTAATGATCGCTTACGTCATAGGCAATCATATAAATCTTCTGATCGGTAAGATTAAGCTTTTCGATCTTACTGAATTTACGTTTGAGATCGACAATTTGTTTCTCGGATAACCCCTTACAAACACGGTCAAACCACGTGTCAATCGGCTTCTGATCAACATCCTGAATAACGTGACGACCCTCATAAAGCAAACGAACAACCGCCTTGTCTTCAACCGCATCGTTTATGGTGTAAATTGGCTGAATAAACCCGCCAAATTTCAGCGCAGTGCTTTTTTCACTCTTAAGAAGAGGGGTGCCGGTAAAGCCAATATAGCAGGCGTTCGGCAGGACCCTTTTCATCAGTGCATGGGCTATGCCATACTGGCTTCGATGGCTTTCATCCACAAGGACAAAAATATTCTCTGATAGCACTTCAGCCGAGCGTTTATTGAGACCAGCCTGAAACTTGTCCAACACAGAAGTAATAATTGTCTTTTTATTCTTTTCAAGTATCTCCATAAGATGGGCGCCAGTCTTAGCCTTTTCCGGTTCCATGCCACAATGCTTAAAGGTATTCCAAATCTGTTCATCAAGATCGATCCTGTCGGTAACAATAACAATCCTTGGGTTGGGGATAGAGGGACAAAGTGCCAGCGCTTTGGCCAACATAACCATGGTGATAGATTTACCACTTCCCTGGGTATGCCAGATAACCCCACCCTTACGTTTGCTATCCTGATAATGCGAAACACGTTCAATCGTATTTTTGACCGCAAAATACTGCTGATGACGGGCAATCTTCTTCTCCCCGCAATCGTAAATTACAAATTGGCGACTCAACTCAAGTAAGCGGTCTGGTCTTAAGAGAGAATAGATCGCTCTGTCTTGGTTGGTGACAAGTCGTCCTTCTGATTCAATTGCATCGAAGTATCGGCTAACATACTGAAAACGCGAAGCAAAAAGCTTATCCTTAATTTCGAGAGACAAAGGTTTATTAACCAACCGCTTAACCTCTGCCTCTAAATCTTCTTTTTCTTTCCAGACTGCCCAAAACTTTTCAGCCGTACCGGCGGTGCCATACTTGGCCTCATTCTTACTAACCGCCATAAGCACCTGCGAATAGACAAAAAGCCCTGGAATAAACTCATCGGTTTGATTGCGAATGTTTTGGGAAACAGCCTCTTTGATTGGGTCCTTAATATCCGGGCACTTGCATTCAATGACCGCGAAGGGGATGCCATTTACAAAAAGGACTAGATCCGGACGACGGTGCGCCTTACCATCGGACTGCATAACTTCATACTCTTCTGTAACATGAAAGACGTTTTTGTCGAGATTCTCCCAATCAATATACTTCAGATCAAAGCTTTTGGTATTCCCAAGAATCGTTTCCTCAAAGCTCTTGCCCAAAGATAATAAGTCGTAAATCTTCTCGTTAGTACGGATAAGGCCATCATAAGGCATATTCTTAAGAGTGCTGATTGCGTTCGTCACATTGTTATTGGAAAATGGATATTCGTCCCCCTTATATAAGATTGTGTTGATCTGACGCAGTTGCTTTTCGAGAATAGACTCAAGAATAACGTTTGACGTCTTACCACCCCGGGCAATAAGTGCTTCTTCAGGGGTAAGATAGGCATACCCCAGGTTAATCAGCAACTGTAATGCTGGAACCTGTGAAATATGATCTTCTTTTAATGATGGTATATCCATTATTGCTCCTTTTCTTCACTATAATCTTGGCCTAGATCTATTTTAGCTCTTTATCATTTACTTGCGGTTCATCCTGCAAGCGCACTTCTGGGCGCGGGTTTCAGCATTCGGTTCGGCATAAAACAAACTCAGAATTATTATTTACGGCCATCATCATTCTCCGGCAACATACTAAATTGCCTCACAGGAAATCCCGTTTTCCCAGTCATTATATTAACCATCCCCCTACGAATAAGGAAGTTATCCCATTCGGCATCACCGTGACCCTTAGGGAAGTAAATTCCTTTCTTTAATTTTACTTTGTCAAAATGATATCCTACCCGTTCTCCCATTAAAGTTAAAAGCCCTGCAAAATAATCATTTCCTTTTTGTGTCCATGCATCCAGTTTTGCCTGATAATCTTGATCGTTTTCTTGTAATGGCAAAGCTAAATGGTCTAGATATTCGTCCCATTTTTCAACTATCATTTTTTCGGTTCCGCTTTTGTCAAAAAACAAATCAATTGAATTTAGTGCTTGGACATGTTCAACAGATAACTTACTCGCTCTTGTTGCCATCAAAGTTCGAAACACCCACAGCTTTTGCCCTCTTTTTTCTTTATTTTCCTCAATTTTACTCTGAGCATAAATCGCCAAGAATGGTGCAGCCAAAACGGCAAAGACCATTATCCAATCGCTGATTGTCATTCTAAATCCCTCCTCTATTAAATGAATTTTTAGGCCCAATTTATCCCGTTAAAGTCTTTTGCATAATTAGAACAGTAAACACTTTTCGAGGCATATGGTCTACCCCCACACCTTTGCCGAAGTGGCATCATAATAATATACCTCGATTGGATATCCTTCCTTAAGCTGAGCTCTGGCGGTAGCAATAGCTTCGGCGCGTTGGCGAATAGTATCATTTGTATTTTTCTGCTTCGAAGAGCCGTCATCAAATATGCTTATAAAAAGCTTTTCAACTTTATTCTTAGCCAACAGGCTCAAGTAATGGCTGTCATTTTCAGCTAATGAATGCCCATACACAAAAAGGCTACCCCCAATTTTAGCAAAACTCCTAACTCCCCTACCGAGATATGCGCTATGGTTTACCCTTGTCATTTTCTCTTTACTGGTCCCTTCAGCAACAAACAGAGGAAAACTATTTTGCTCAAGCTGGCCTTTTATTTGCTTCATCAGATTAATCCCTGTCCTGTTCCAGGTAAACTTTCTTATTTCAGCGCCAGCATCAAATAGGTGTAAGGCTCCATGTAAATAATAGACATTTTGCCGTTCTGATCGTTCAGGATACCAAACAACGTAGTCTTCCCCTTCTTCGTTCCTAAATCCATCATCATAACGATGTGGGTCGGCTTCCAACGCCTTCATAATTACCCAGTACAGTAAAAGATCATAATTGAGCGTGTATATTATGCCAAAGGTTGTGAGAAACTTAATACATCCTAGATATTGTTGCTCGGTGATCTGCGAGGGGTTTTCGGGATGTTTGGAAGAAAGAAGTTTAACCAACGTTTCTTTTATTGCCTTTGCGTCTCGGATAAGTTGCCCATTAAGAGAACGATCTTTTTTATAAGCGCTTAATACCCTGCTCGCGTCATTTAAGGATCTTATGACTATTTCAAAGTCCTTAGTATTAAATTTTTTAAACACCTTCATTGCTTGCGGGGAAATGCATTTCTGCTTTATGCATTCATCAAAAAGGCTAGAGTATGAGAAGATATCCGGCTTCAAGGCAATACTAAACCCGTTACCAAGAAGCAAATGCGGCTTTTCGCCTGCATCCGCGAGAGCAGCCTGAAATGTCATTATTGGCTTTACTGACTTGTCTTTTGCCATTATTAACCGGCCCTCGCTCTAATCTTACCTGTCAATAGTTGTTGCATTAGTCCTTTTTTAAGCTGGATTTGTTTTTCCTTAATTTGTTCTAACAAATCAATTTCACGCCGTTTGGCAGAAATAATCTTGGCGATAACTATCTGTTCCTTCCTTTCCAAGGGCAATAATAGAAGGCCAGAAAGAAATGTTTCGTTGGTAACATTAATAGTGTTTTTTGCCCCCTTGTGTATTATTGGTCTCAAATAGTTGCTTGCATTCACTGCCGACTCAAAATAACAATCGATAATAGTTCCTAATTCAAATGATGCCGGGGTAAAAACCCCGTAAAGGGGAGAAACTATCACATTATGTGGCATCAGGCTTTGTTTGATTATGCCAAAAGGGAAATCACCCGTGGGGCTTTTTGTGTATACAATATCTCCGGGCTTAACAAGATTATAGTTAGAGGTATTAGCCGCGGCATATACTCGACCAAGATGTTGCCGCTGATTGACAACACCTTTATGGACTGAAACAGAGCAGACCTCCTCGATCCCAGAGCTTAAAGTGCCATGCTCAGTCAACACTTGCCCTAATTTTAAGTAGCCCCAACCGTGAGGAATTGAATTTTTCATTTCACAACCCCATTTCTTTTAATAACCCTGCCATTTCTTTTCGAACGACCGCCTGTTCGTTCTCAAGTGACTGGATTTCTTTCTGGGTTTTCATAATGTCAACTGCTTCTTCATTTTCAAACACATCAACATAGCGTGGAATGTTGAGGTTGAAATCATTCTCCTTAATTTCCTTAAGAGTTGCGCAGTACGAGTATCTATCTTTAGCCTGATATTCCTTATAGGTCGTAGCGATCTTTTCAATATGATCAGTCCGAAGCTTGTTCTGTGTTTTGTCTTTATCAAAATCCCGACTAGCATCAATAAAGAGAACATCTTTATTCTTTCGGCTTTTCCTAAAAATCAAAACTGTCACCGGAATACCAACACCATAGAAAAGATTGGATGGAAGACCAATAACGGCATCTATAATATTTTCTTCGATGAATTTCTTACGAATAACCCCTTCCGAACCCCCTCTAAACAAAACACCATGAGGAACAATAACTGCTACACGCCCGGTTTCGTTAATAGTCTCAACCATATGCGTAATAAAAGCATAATCTCCCTTGCTTTTAGGAGGCACCCCCCGATAAAAACGCCGGAATTTATCAGCTCCAGCGTTTTCTGCACCCCATTTTTTTAGCGAAAATGGCGGATTTGCTGTGACAATATCAAACTTCATCAAAGTATCATTTTCAATAAGCTTAGGATTATTAAGCGTGTCGCCCCATTCAATGCGAGCATTATCAATCCCGTGAAGAAACATGTTTATTTTGCAAAGAGCCCAGGTGCTACCGTTACTTTCCTGGCCATAAAGAGAAAAATTATGGTCTTTAATTTCCTTTGCCACACGTATAAGAAGCGAGCCCGACCCGCAAGTCGGATCGCACACACGCTCACCGGACTTTGGTTGAAGAAGTTTTGCCAACAGAATCGCCACTTCAGCTGGGGTATAAAACTCACCACCTTTTTTGCCCGCATCGCTGGCAAAGTGGGAAATAAGATATTCATACGTATTGCCTATAACATCCAGAGTCCCAATTCTGGAAGGTCGTAGATCAAGCCGCTCATCAGCAAAATCCTCAATCAAGTGCTTGAGCCTTTTGTTGCGATCTTTGGTCTGGCCAAGGCTAGATTCGGAATTAAAATCAATGTTGCGAAAAACGCCTTCGAGCTTTGCCTTGTTGGCTTCTTCAATGCCTTCTAATGCCAGGTTAATAACCTCGCCAATGTTGCTGACGTCGCGCTTGCTATAAATGGTGTCAAAGTCGCAGTTTTCCGGTAACACAAAGCGCTCACGCTCCATTTTACGTTTGATACGGACAGAATCAGTACCATGCTCCTTTTTATATTGTTCTTTTTTGTCTTTCCATAGATCGCTCAAATATTTCAAGAAGAGAAAAACCAATATATAGTTTTTATACTCGGACGGGTCAACAACCCCGCGAAAAGTGTCACATGCTTTCCAGGCAACCGCATTTATTTCGTCCTGATTCGTTTTACCATTTGCCATGTCAAACCTCCTTAAATTACTTTAAAATTACTCTCATGAGTTGAGCCGAAACAAGTTTTTGATTCTTCTCTTTGAGCGTACCCATAATTTCGCCTTCTCGAAGATACAACCTATAAACCTCCTCAACTTTTTTTTGTATACTTAGTTCAGGAATAACAACCTCAAGATTCCCGAGTACTTGTTTTGTAATCACTTGAATACGTGTTCCACCGGCATTCTTGCTAAAATATATTTGTGCGGGACGTTGGTTCAGATACCAAGCTAAATATCCTGGAAGCACATCAGAAACATTAAGACGAACTATAAAATAATGTGCTGTTGCGATAGTATCATTTAAGGCCTTTCCAACAACGGCAGCTACAGGGTGATTGGTCTTTGCCTTAAAAAGGATATCCCCCAGCTTTATACAATCATCTGGAGGAAATTTTTTAAGAAGAACCCTTTGAAAGTCTTGAAAGTTCAACACCCCTTCCCCACTCACATCCTTTAGTTGAATAACTGAAGTGTTTCCTTCTTTATCTGGCAAAATGCCATTTTTAAAAAGGTAACCAGATTTGATCCCGGCAATTTTGCAAAGTGTTTTTTTCATTTTGTCATTTTAACCTTAGCGTTGTTGACACTATAACACATTGCAACAATATCTGTCAAGTATTATCTTAGCGTTTGCTATACTGCATCTAAATTCTTGTATTTATTGCCTTCATAATCACACTTTTTTGTTTTTGACATTTGGGGTATTTTTCTAAGAACTTCTGGAGACTAACTTGACTTGGGAGCTTAATTCAGTGGCTAACCCTTAGCTTTGGGAAACAAATTTTTTATTTGTGCAACGTCACATACACCCCAGCAATAACAGCTGTAGCCGTAATAATTTTATACCAATTTTGCTCCCACCAGTCGGGTTTGGTGCCAGTGTCAACCGTTAGAACAGCTCCAGATTCGATGGACGATGGACGAGAGGACGAAGGACGATTTAAAAAGGCTTGGGCTTCGGTCACGGACTTTGCTTCTTTCACATCCCAAGTGTTTTTGCTCTGATCATGCTGGACAACGTAAATCGGCCTGGGGGTTAGGTAGACTACCACTTGCGGCTTATTGATATATTTGCTAAAGCCGGAAGCTAAAACGCTGTCTAGCTGTTTTAAAGTTAAACCGGAAGCTATAAGCCGGCCAAGCATGGGGAGAGAAATTGTGCCGTCAGGCGTGATGGTTTGCTTGGTATCGAGCTTATCTTGGCCGACA
>MEUC01000042.1 GCA_001771545.1 candidate division WOR-1 bacterium RIFOXYB2_FULL_42_35
CAAAATACAATTTTTGGAGTTTTCTTAAAGACCAATTCCAGACTGGTTTACCGACGGAAAACAAAAAAACAACTTACTTTCAATTTCTTAGAATTCCCACATTAGTGAAATCCAAGGTAGAAAGTAACGATAATAATATAGGAATATAGGAGCTTAAAAAACTATGATAGTTCCGCTAGACATGCAAGCAGGACGAGGACATCCTCCTAAATACAATGCTTTACAAGGACCAACTAAAAAACGTTTATCGAGACCTCTTGTTAAGCCTGCTCCAACTACAGGCTGTCCCCCTATTGATACCACACTGAATGAAGTTCCACCTCTTGTAGAGAGAATCTTTAGCCAAGGTGATTTGGACGCCGCGGAGAAGTTGGTTCGCATATGTCGTGGCACAAATGAAGCGACACGACGCCTTATTGTTAGAATAGTTGATGCTAAAATTGAAAAAATTGGTCTCAAACCCTCCTGTGATTCCAAAGAAGCTTTACCAGACACAACCGTATTAAGAGCAACTTCATTTTTAATGGTCCTTACAGAATTCGGCAGCGAATTCTGTAAACAAAGCTTCAAATCATTTCTTAGCCATACTTTTGGCCAGGATCTGTTACTTGACTTAGTATTCGGCAAAAAATATTCGTGGGCACGAAGCATGCTGGCTGAAGTATTGCAAACTCCAACTTCTACAGTAGCGCTCCAATTGCTCAATAAGATTATTTTTAAAGTTGAAAGACAAGACCAAGCTGCTTGCGAGCTATTAGAGTCTCTTATAACTACCAATCCAAAGCTGGAAGATGTCTGCGAGGCATTTCTGGCCACAAAGCCGAATATCCACGAGGCAATACCTGAAGAATATATGGTAGGAGCAACACACAGGAAAGGAGCTGCAAGACAAAAACCATTTTATGCCTTTCCTGAACCGGTTCAAGATGCAATTATTTCTTTGTATAATGCTACTGTCAATTTAAGGGTTACCAGTGATAGAAAAGCAAGTCCTTTTCAAAAAGAACGCTACGAGTATGGTAATACAGTAGTTTTAGTAGCAGGCGGAGAAGTAATCCAGGCTTTACCATTAGATAACCCAGCCACATCTTATGAAAGCGGTAGACTAAATTATGGTGGCGAAGGTCTTAATAGTGCTAGTACAACTGAACACGATATTGTCTTTGAAATACTTCAGCAAACTGATGAGACACCTAGTGGTGAAAGAAAAAAAGTTACTGTCTATCTTCTCCATACTCACCCACAAGAATTAGAAAATCTTGATGGAACAAGGCGACAAGACGGAAGCGGAAAAATCTCTACCTCCTTCTCCAGGGCAGATTGTGAGGAGGTTGAAGGGTTTGCTTCAAGGTTTCCTTCCTTATTTTCTTTCGGGCAAACAACAGAGCTTATTGAATGTGCTATCCCCGTTCCTCTAGAGCCATTTTCTAATGATTACCAACTTAGAGCTGAGTTATTAGTCGCCACCTATACTTATAACGCCGAAGTGCATCAAGCAAGGATTTTAGCAGAACAAGCCCAAGCAGCTTATTAAGGAGGAAGTTAAAATGGCCTTACGTCCAATAATAGATAGAGATCCAGGTACAGGACAAAAAAAGTCTCCTCAAAGGCTACTAACAGTCGCAGCTAATATTCCTAATGAAAAAAAAACGTATACTTTAGAAAACTTAAAAGCATTGGCCGATACAAGGCTAAGAAGCCAGCCTGTTTCTAGCGTGGTTCTTGGTTCTCAGCAAGCAGGATTGGCAATTAGGCCAGCAGAAAACATAACTTCAAGAGAAGTTACCCCACCAGAAACCACAAAAATTAAAGGATTACGGCTTTTCCCCAATTATGATCTTTATTTGGATGGTGTTCGATACAAGGACGTGCCTAGAGGGATAAAAATTTTAGTTGAACGAGCTGCCCTCCATCTTGCCAATAAAGGCATTGGCAAAAGTGGATGGGCATTTAAATCAAGTATGCTGGACTTTTTCAAAGAAATATATGTTGTTCTCTATGCCCCGATAACAATGCTTGTCTCCTGGTTAAGACAACAGCTCAGAACATTAATTCCAATATTAAAGGTAACAGCACGACCGATGCTGGAACTAAGCCTTTTTAGTACAGCTACTCCTTACAAGTTATCTTTAACTAAACTTGAAAACCATTGGCAGCTAACTGTGCATTCAGATGAAGAAAGTATTTTCAAAGATGGATTCCTAACCACTTGGTGTCAAGCTAGTCCTCTTGAAAGGCTTGGGGAAATGGGTGACAAGGGAGTTATCGTGGGTCAAGATAATCCACAATTCCTCCCAGAACTTGGAGTTAACCAGAGGTTACACATAGTTGTAGCCCCTACTGACAGCCTCGTTTAGATACTATATAATTACTTCATGCCCGACCAAACCCCGATGATGAAGCAATACCTCGCGATTATTGATTTTAAGTTTAAAATAAGATATATTTGAGTAAGTAATATGGACAACGAAAGAAAAAATAAGCTTAAAGTTCAAAAAATTGACGACAATTTAATTGCTTCTATAGTTAAGAAAATTTCCACAAAATTTCAACCGAAAAAGGTGTATCTTTTTGGTTCCAGGGCTTGGGGCAACCCAACGGTTGATAGTGATTTAGATCTTTTTGTTGTTATGCCTTCTTCTTTAAGAAGGGACAATCGCAGTGTTGAAATTTCCAAGTTATTCCCTGATAGACTTTTTTCCCTGGATGTTTTGGTCTACACGCCTAAAGAAGTTGAAAAAAGCCTGCAAAATAACAACCCCTTTATTAAAGAAATAATCAGCAAAGGTATAGTTTTATATGATGAAAGTTGATTCGCAAAGCTTTGAAGATTGGCTGGCTAAGGCTGATAATGATCTAAAGGCTGCAGAGGCTATTTTAGCTTACTATGAGGATCCTCCAACAGATACGATTTGTTATCATTGTCATCAAGTTGCTGAAAAAACCTTAAAGGCTTTCTTGGTTAAAGCAGTTGGGGAAATACCTAAAACACATGATCTGATAGAACTTCTCAACTTATGTGGTCAAATTAAAACACAAATTTCTGATTTAAGAGAAGAAGTAGAAACTTTAAATAAATATTATATCGAAGCAAAATATCCACCGGATCAGCCGATTATCTGTCCAACAGAAGAAGCAAAAACTGCCATAGAACAAGCAGTTTATCTTTCTAAATTTATAAAAGATCTAATCAAAGATTAATCATATGCCAGACCAAACCCCGATGATGAAGCAATACCTTGCTATTAAAGAGAAGCATCAAGATGCGATTCTTTTTTTTCGTCTTGGTGACTTTTATGAAATGTTCTTTGATGACGCTGAAGTTGCCTCAAAAGCCCTGGATTTAGTCTTAACCGGTCGCGGAAAAGATGAAAACCGCATGCCGATGTGCGGCATTCCGTACCATGCATCCCAAAACTATATTGCCCGCTTAATTGATCAAGGTTTTAAAGTTGCTATCTGCGAACAGGTTGAAGATCCAAAGGATGCCAAGGGCGTGGTTAAAAGGGAAGTTGTTCGAATCATCACTCCGGGAACAGTAATTGAGTCTAATCTTTTAAAAGAAAAGACTAATAATTATCTTTTGGCCATAACCAAAGAAAAGAATAAATATGGGCTAGCCTATATTGATGCTTCGACAGGGGAGTTTAAGCTCACTGAGTTGGAGAATAAAGATAAACTCTTGGATGAGATTAATCGGGTCAATCCGGCAGAATTACTAATTTCTGATATGTTGACTGAAGAGGTGACGAGTTACGGGTTACGAGTTACGAGTTCTGAGTTTCAAGATACTTATGACACTGAAGCTGCTGAGGAAAAACTTAAATCTTTCTTCAAGGTTAAATCCCTCGACTCCTTTGGTCTCGAAAATGCCAAGGCAGCTTGGGGAGCAGCGGTTGCCATTCTTGAATATTTGAAAGAGACTCAGAAATCAAGCTTGGACCATATTAATTCAATCCAAGCCTATCAAACGTCTGACTTCATGTTCATTGATGCCGCAACTAGAAGAAACTTGGAATTAGTGCAAACTATCCGAGATAAATACTATCAGGGGAGTCTGCTCTGGGTTTTGGATAAAACAAAAACATCTATGGGGGGGAGACTTCTTAGACAATGGTTACTACAACCTTTACTAAATGCAGACAAAATAAATAATCGCTTAGAGGCTGTAGATGAACTTTTTAATAATACAATGTTAAGAGCCGAATTAGCTACAGAAATAAAAGCGATTTCTGACATTGAACGAATAGTTGGCCGGATTGCTGCCGAGTCTGCTAATGCGAGAGACTTGATGGCCCTGAAGGAGTCGTTGAGACTGATTCCTAAGCTAAAAGGGGTAATGTGTAATGTGGAAAGTGTAATGTTGAAAAAGGTAAAAGATCTTTCAGACTTTGAAGAAATCGTTACATTGTTAACTTGTTCAATTGTTGAGGATCCGCCGTTTATTTTAAAAGATGGCGGCTTAATTAAAGATGGTTATAATCAGGAGTTAGATGAGATAAAATCGGCTGCGCGTGAAGGGAAGGATTGGATTGCTCATTTGGAGACAGAAGAGCGCAAACGAACCGGAATTAAATCTATAAAGGTAGGGTTTACTCGAGTATTTGGTTACTATATTGAAGTAACTAATTCCAACTTAGCCCAAATTCCGGATAATTATATTCGCAAACAAACCCTGACTAATTGTGAACGATATATCACTCCAGAACTTAAAGAAAAAGAATCGCTAATTCTAAATGCTGATGAACGTTTAAAGAAAATGGAATACGAAGTTTTTTGTCAGGTCAGGGTAAAAGTGGCAGAAAGTACGGCTGAACTGCAAAAGTTAGCTCACGTTCTAGCTCAAACAGATGTCTTGCTTGGCTTGGCTGAAGTTGCGGTTGAAAATGACTACTGTAAGCCAGAAGTTCAAAGATCTAAGTCCAAAGATCAAAACAAATCTCAAGATCAAAATCCAAAGATCAAAATAACTGAATCACGACATCCTGTTGTGGAGAAAACGTTGGGAGAGCATAGGTTTGTGCCCAACGATGTTGAAATGGAAGACCAGGCTAGTCGTTTTCTTTTGATCACAGGACCTAACATGGCTGGTAAATCAACTTACATGCGCCAGATTGCCTTGATTTCACTAATGGCTCAAATTGGTTCCTTTGTGCCGGCTAAGTCTGCAGAATTATGTTTAGTTGATCGCATCTTCACTCGTATTGGGGCGATGGATGATATTTTCTCTGGCCAATCAACCTTTATGATGGAGATGACAGAAACCGCTAACATTTTACATAATGCTACCGATAAGAGTTTAATTATTCTTGATGAAATAGGGCGGGGCACTGCCACTTTTGATGGTATGTCGATTGCTGCAGCCGTAGCTGAATATATTCATACTAAGATTAAAGCCAAGACTCTATTTGCCACTCACTATCATGAGATTACTCAATTAGCCGATAAACATCCGGGCATGAAGAATTTAAATGTTCTAATCAAAGAATCTGGTGATCAGATTACTTTTCTCCATAAAATAGTTGAAGGCCCTGCAGATAAGTCTTATGGTATCCAGGTTGGTAAATTAGCCGGACTACCTAAAGAGGTCATTGAACGGGCCAAGCAGGTATATGACAAACTGGAGATGGTTGAAAACGATCTGGGACAGTCCGATGTCCGAAGTTTAAAGTCCGAAGTCGCCAAAAGAAAAAAAACAATTACCTTACCTGGTCAAGAGCAGGTTAGTTTGTTTTAGTCTGAGCAAGCTCTTTCGCTATTTCGAACCAGTTTTTCACTCGTATAATCTGGCTGTTAATAATCGGCTTTCTATTCCACGGTTGGTCAAATAATAAGACTTTGCCGCAATGATCAACAAGACTATGGCATTCTTCCAGATTATCTTCAATAAATAAGTCACAGCCGTTGGCTTTCTTATGTTTGGTCCCTTCTTTGGCATGATGGAGTTCGTGAAAAGGGATCCCATGCTTGTTGAGCCAGTCTTTGGTTTGGCGGTTAAATAAGCTGTATCTGCTGGTGATTAAGCTAATATTGTGTTCTTTGTGCCACTCTTTAATTGTTTCCACTGCGCCGTCAATTAAAGTAACTGTGGTCATAATTTTAGATCTCCAGGCTTTGACAAAATACTGCAGCATGCGGAAGCGTTCTTTTCTCATAATAGCTACTACATCTTCAGACCTGACATCCCGGCCCATAAATTTGTTAAAGAATGGGTACAAGTCTTGGTAAGTGTTAGCAATTACGTTATCTATATCTATGCCGATTTTCATATGTGTCTATTTTAGCAGATTAACCGGAGCTCGTAACCCCATCGAATCAAATCATCTAAAATCTAACCATAGTCACATTCGTTAAATCATCTAAAACCTAACCCAAAATATGAGGGAATATGAGCTTTTTTTGG
>MEUC01000043.1 GCA_001771545.1 candidate division WOR-1 bacterium RIFOXYB2_FULL_42_35
TGACTTTACAGAAAGGATGGTGCAGGCTCAAAACAAGCTCTTTAATGGCATCTTCCCCTAACTAGATTTCAGGGACATTCTTGTATTGGAAAATACTGGCCGTTAATTCCCAGCTTTTCATGCTATAATTACCCATCATGAAAGCCATACGTTTATCCCCCATATTGGCATTCTTATTAGTCGCTGTTTTGTTTTTATCTGGCTGTAAAAGTTCTCTCCTGGTTCGCGACACCACCATCAAAAACATCATCCCTATTTTTGAAGACTACGTTGGCACCCATAACTATAAAATAACCTATCGTAACGATACGATCGGCTCGTATCGCCTAAGCTTAGGCAATGTCTATGAGCCTGAAGTGAGCGAAACCACCAAAGTTAAAGAGATCACCAAACAACCCCCACCCAAAAACTCCAATCTGCCTTATACCGCCTATGAAGAAACCACCTGGAAAACTGTTAGCGTACCAGGACATTACGTAGAAGCCACTGCCCGGGTTAATATTACTCAGCAAGGCAACAATGTTCTTCTTGTGATTGACACTAACGATGCCGGCGGATCATCGCTTGATGATATTTATGATTACATTAGAGGCTTTGGTTATGTCGTGGATAAAAAGTAAACCGGGAGACAAATTGATGAAAACTAAAATATTGCTGGGGCTAATCATTTGCACCATTTTGCTTATCGGCTCTGCAAGCGCTGAACTCCGCATTTACCGTCAGATCAAAGATGTTGTTATCAAAGAAAATGGCCAGGTTAGCCAGTCGAACAAAAAAGAGAACCTGTTTAAATTCACCTTTGACATAGATCAGCAGAACAAAACCATCACCCGAACAAAAATATGGCGCCAGGACAAATCAGCTGCAAGCGACGATAAAACCATTTACAACATCATGAAAAACGAGCAGTTGTTAGGCAGTGAAGCAGGCAATGGCGGTAAGGTCTTGGTCGCGGTTAGTAAAACTGGCGACGAAATTTTGGAACTGGGACATCGCTTTGCTTTTACCATGCGCACCAGCCCTTTTTCTCAAGTTATTACCGGGGTATATAAACGAGTCTATGTCCGAGAGCATAAAAAGTTTCTGCAAAAATGCCAAAAGACTAACGCCGCTAAATAAGGCTTCCATATCCATCTTTTAATCCTTTTGTTATAATCTTAATATCCATGTTAATACTAGCCGTCGAAACATCGTGCGAGCCAAGAACACATCGGGGGATTTTGGGCTTAACAATAACTACTTTTTACTTATAACCCCCCACCATCCGATTGACCGCGCTCAAGACCGCCTTGACCGAGGCTGTCCCAATATTGCTGTCAATCCCGGCGCCAAAAACAGTTTTCCCCTCATGGCTAAGTCCGATATAAGCAATGGCTTCAGCCGCAGCCCCCGAAGTCAATGCGTGTTCTTCATACATCAACACTTCGACGGTAATTATCAAATAACGCCGCAGGCCAGTGACAAAAGCATCAATTGGCCCATTCCCCTTACTCTTAATTTCAATCTCCAGTTTTCCATCGCCAACCACCGCCTCAATCATCGTTTCATTAACCACCCCTTCCTTTGTGCACTCTGAATACTTTTTCAAAGAATATCTCCCAATACCTCTAAGGTAAGCTTCGCGAAAACAATCGTGCAGTTCTTTTGAAGTAAGCTCTCGGCCAACATCTTGAGCAAAAAGGTTCATCGCCATAATCAAAATATCCATATTGCCTGTCCGCTCGCCATTGCCAAACAGCGCCCCTTCTACCCGCTCCGCGCCTGCCATTACCGTCAGCTCACCGGCAGCAACAGCCGTCCCCCTGTCATTATGAGGATGAACGCTCAAAATAACACAATCGCGTTTTTTAAGGTGGCGGTTAAACCATTCAATCCTGTCCGCAAAGATATTTGGCGTGCTCATTTCAATAGTAGACGGCAAATTAATAATCATTTTGTCGGCCAACGTCGGCTGCCAAACAGCCATCACTGCTTCGCAAATTTCCAAGGCATAATCAAGTTCTGTGCCGGTAAAACTTTCCGGCGTATATTCAAACTGGATATGTGAACCCGTCAGCTTTTTTCTCAATTCATTCATCAGGGCAGCCGCATCAGTTGCGATTTTAGTGATTTCAGCTTTGTCCTTGCCAAAAACCACCCGACGTTGAGTTGTCGAGGTCGAATTATAAACATGAACAGTCGCTCTTTTCACCCCTTGTAACGCCTCAAATGTCCGCCGGACCAGATGCTCACGTGCCTGGGTCAGCACCTGGATCGTCACATCTTCTGGAATATGGTTTTCCTCAATCAGCTTACGGACAAAATCAAACTCTACCTGCGCAGCCGCAGGAAAAGCCACTTCAATCTCCTTAAACCCGATCTCGACCAGCAGTTTAAACAGCTCCAGTTTTTCTTCTATGTTCATTGGCACTGGCAAAGCCTGGTTGCCATCGCGCAGGTCGACACTCACCCACCTTGGCGCCTTGATAATTTCCCTTTCTGGCCACGACCTTTCTGGCATTTTAATTCGCGGATACCTCTGATACTTTTCAAAATTCATTTTTCCCATTTCAATCTCCTCCTCATTATTTCCCTAAAAAAGAAAAACCACCGGGTTTTGAGGTCCGGTGGTTCTGTTTGCCTGGCTTATCTACTTAGTAAACTAAAACAACACAGCCCTCCTGGCCCTAGCTCCTAATAGGAGCAGGCTAACTAAGAGCTGCAATTTAATTTGTTTTACGCTACTATGTCTCATTTCTCTTCTTAAAAGATACCATAAAAGTTTACCTTTTTCAATCTTGTGGTATCTATTACATATATATATCTGCACTTTGCCCAAAAATTTCACTTTGACCCTAAAATTTCTTTATGCTATCATTTCTATTGAAATGGACGAAAAAAAGCTTAAAAATGCTTGCAAGACTTATGGGATTGCTTTCCTAGGGGTCTTTGGCTCCTATGCAAGAGGAGATCAAACTCCAGCAAGCGACCTTGATTTGCTGGTAAAATTCACTCAAAGGAAAAGCCTGCTGGACATGGTCAGAATTGAGCGGGAAATGTCTGATTCATTAGGCTTAAAAGTTGATCTCTTAACAGAAAGCTCGGTTAGTCCATATCTAAAAGATAGAATAAAACATGGTTTAAAAGTGATTTATGACAGCCAAAAATAACACTATATATATAAAACACATCCTCGATGCTATCAAGAAGGTAGAAGAGTATACAAACAAATTTGATGAAAATAAATTTTCCGGTGATACGCTTGTTCAAGATGGGGTTATCAGACAAATAGAAATTATTGGCGAAGCCACCAAAAATATTTCCGATGAATTTCGCAACAAACACAATCACATCCCCTGGAAAGATATTGCCAGAATGAGAGATAAGCTTATCCATGGTTATTTTGGTGTTGATATTAACGCTGTTTGGGATACCGCCAAAAAAGACCTCCCAAACCTCAAAGCTGAAATAACCAAAATTGTGTCCTAATGACCCTTATCCTAGCCATCGAAACATCATGCGATGAAACCTCTGCAGCTGTTGTCGAAGACGGCCAAGAGATCCTCTCTTGCGTTATCTCTTCCCAAATCGAATTTCACAAAAAATATGGTGGGGTTGTGCCAGAGATTGCTTCAAGAAAACATATTGAAGTTATTAATCCAGTTATTCAAGAAGCCTTAGACAAAGCTAAGATTAAACAAAATGATTTGGATGCTGTGGCAGTAACTTATGGCCCCGGACTGATTGGGGCATTACTTGTTGGCGTCTGTGCAGCAAAAGCTATTGCCTATTCTTTAAATATCCCGCTGATTGGGATAAACCACCTTGAAGGCCACATTTATGCCAACTTTCTAAAGGTTTCAAGGGATCAAGGCATCCAGGCATCAAGTTCCTTGAAACCTCGAAACCTTGAGACCTTGATGCCTTTCATCTGTCTCATGGTCTCCGGCGGTCACACCATGTTGGTTTTAGTTGAAGATCATGGTAAATATAAAGTGCTAGGCAGAACACGAGACGATGCAGCCGGCGAAGCCTTTGATAAAGTTGCTCGATTATTAAAGCTTGGTTATCCTGGTGGACCAATTATCGATAAACTGGCCAAAGAAGGCAATCCCAACACTATTGAATTTAAGCGGCCAATGATTGAGAAGCAGTTCGGTTATGACTTTAGTTTTAGCGGAATAAAAACTGCGGTTGTGACTTATGTGAATAAGACCCAGGACTCAGGACTCAAGACCCAGGACCTTGTCGCCTCTTTCCAACAAGCAGTCGTTGATGTGCTGGTAGACAAAACCCTGCGCGCGGCCAAGGAATACAATTGTAAAACAGTTTGTTTGGCTGGTGGGGTGGCAGCTAATTCGTGTTTAAGGAAAAATTTGCAAGAAAAAGGCCAGGGGTTAAATATTTTAATCCCGCCCCTGTCTTTATGTACTGATAACGCCGCTATGGTTGGGTGTTTGGGGTATTACAAACTCAAACAGAGCCAAACTGCAGACCTCAAATTAGCTCCGGTTGCCAGCCTAGGACTCTAAGAAAAACCTATTTCATCCAAATACTTAAGCATATCAGCATAACACCCTTGATTATTTCTTGCCCTCAAATCCTTAAAAAAACTAAGTTTTTCAAGTATTGAGCTTGCCCGCCAAAAGTCTGTAAAACCTTCTCTGCCATGTCGCGAAAGAGGTGCAATTTTAAACCTAAAGGGGGAAAAACCGCTTCCCCTAAATTGCCCCACTAACATAGCCCCGATAAAACTCAACTCAGATTCTGTTGCAAAGAACTCAACCAATCTCGTTCCGCCATTCCCCTTGACTCGGCCGATCAAAACGGCTTGCGCCTCTAAAGCTGTAATTCCATCAGGCAACAAGTGCTGTAAACATCGATCAAGAGCAAATTGATAGGTTGGGCTCCGTCCACCGCCAGCACCAATTGTTTTTTGAGCATAAACATTACCCTGCCGCCGACTTAAAGTCCAAGGCCCTTGCACCTGTTCAACTCCGGGATCAACAAATGATCGGTTATACGCCTGCCCCCTCTCAACAATTTGATTCTGGGCCGATACAACTCTACACATACTATGCCCTCTTTTTTCATAAAGCACTTTAGAATCAACGATCATTGATTGACTGTTTTCGGTTTTTTGCCACAGATCAACTTTGATGCATTTACCATCATGACTTATTCGCCCAAAAACAATTTCCCCCGCTAAAGATCGAGAGACATAAACCCTAAGATCTAAACCGCTATGAATAGCAACATCACCATCACTTGCCACCCGAGCAACAAAATCAAATGATTTGGATCTTCCTGTTTGAATTAATTCTTTAATTTGTGCTGCCCGAAAATCCATATAATGAGTATTATCAGCGTCCGGTTTTACCCAAACAATTTCCGGCTTAACAAAAGATGGCTCCTCCCCCGGCTTACAATAGGCAATTGCCACCTTCATTATTCTTTGCTCAGGTTGTTGCCTAGCTTCTTCCGGAAAAAAATCAAGATAGAACATTAAAGACTCTTGTCTCTTCTCCCCCACTCTTTTAGCCATCAAGTAGGCCTTAACATTCCTCATTCCCGCATTAAAGCCATAAATATCATATTGTTTACCGGCAACAGTATATCTGACACAAACTCCTACTTTTCTCCCTCTGACATAATTAGAATAAGTCTGGAAAGTTTTGGTAGCCAAAATCGAGCCTTTTTTTCTCCCATCGACCTCATTGCTAAAATCACGACCTGCTCTATAAACTGCCGCAATCATTTCATTAGTCTCTTGCCGCGCCTGAGCTACGGATGAGACTTCATATTCCATTAAACTACTATGTTTTACTACCCCTCCCTCAACTAATTGGCCAACTTCACAAGTAATTGGGGCATATAGACAGCTGCCAAAGGTCTGCCTATCCCAAACAAATGAACCCACCACCACTGTTAGTGGTGGTATCTCACCCCGCCCATAACTTTGCCTGATTCTTCATCATTTCTTT
>MEUC01000044.1 GCA_001771545.1 candidate division WOR-1 bacterium RIFOXYB2_FULL_42_35
AATGCCCAAAAAAAGCTCATATTCCCTCATATTTTGGGTTAGGTTTTAGATGATTTAACGAATGTGACTATGGTTAGATTTTAGATGATTTGATTCGGGTTCTTGCCAAAACTATTTAAGAGGCGTAAGATAAAATCCATGACAGGCTGGGGAAAAGAAATGGGGAGTTCGTTTAGTTTGGGATTTGAGTTGGTGATCCCAACTTTTCTGTTTGCTTTGCTCGGTTATTATATTGACCAGCGCCTGACCTCTTTTCCAGTCGGGACGGTAATTGGTCTTTTTTTAGGCGCTGCAGCTGGTTTTTGGAATGTAGTTAGAAAGTTTCTCTCGACGGATAAAAAATAAAGGAAGAGTTTATTCATGGGTGCTGAACTAGAGTCGGTTCGGGTTTTTTGGCAGCTCTCTTTGTGGGGCTTAGATATTTCTATTACCTCAGCTGTTTTAGTGCTCTGGTCGGCGGTGCTGATTATTTTTGTAATCAGCTTCTTAGCGGTCCATCGGCCAAAGATTGTGCCTGGCAAGCTGCAAGGCCTTATAGAGATAATTAACGAATTCTGGGAAGAGCAAACCAAAGATCTTTTTGGAGAACAAAGCAACTATTGGCTCCCCTTTGTTTTGGCAATTTTTATGTTTGTCTTGGTCTGCAATTTACTTGGTATGGTTCCGGGGGTTTATCCGATTAACTCAAATATCAATACTACCGCGACTTTGGCGGTGGTGGTCTTTTTAGCGTATCATTTTGCGGGAATAAAAAATTTGGGTTTTAAGGGTTATTTGAAGTCGTTAATGCCCGAGGATGTCCCCTTGATTCTCTGGCCGCTGATGTTTTTGCTGGAGATTACCAGTCACCTGGCCCGGCCTTTTTCTCTGGCAGTTCGTTTGTTCGCTAATATGACTGCCGGTGCGGTGGTGGGGTTTACTATTTTGTCTTTTATTTTTGTCTTTAAAAGTTACTGGTTGGCCGGCTTTCCTTTGTTCGGTAAAGTAACGGTCAGTCTTTTTGAAGTCTTTATTGCTTTTGTTCAGGCTTATGTTTTTGCTTATCTATCGGCTCTCTATATCGGAGTGGCGATCGAAAAACATAGCTAGAATATTTTGTTGATTAATAAAACAGAAAGGAGGTTTTGTTATGGATGCTAATATAGGTGCGGGTTTGGCAATTGGGTTGGCCGGCTTGGGCTCAGGAATAGGGATAGGCCTGGTTGGCGCCAAGGCAGTTTCCAGTATGGCTCGCCAGCCGGAAGCGGCCCCTTTAATTCGGACTACCATGATTATTGCCATTGCGTTCGTTGAATCGATTGCGCTTTATGCTTTAGTAGTTGCCTTTATGTTGATGGCAAAATAAGCGGGAGAGAGGAATATGTTTGAAATTAATACGGGTTTGATTTTTTGGACGGTGGTCTCTTTTATTCTCTTGCTGGTTCTTTTGTATCGATTAGTCTTTCCGCCGCTCAATCGTATTCTTGACCAGCGCAAAAAAGCGATTGAGGGGAGATTGGAACAGGCTGAAACAGCGCAGAAAGAAGCTGAAGGCTTGCTGGATAAATATCATCTTCAATTGGCAGAAGCCGAAAAGAAAACTGCGGCTATGTTTGCGGAAGCCAGGCGGCAGACCCAAACTTTTCGTGAAGACAGCCTGGAGAATGCCCAAAAAGA
The DNA here is from genome assembly GCA_001771545.1 of candidate division WOR-1 bacterium RIFOXYB2_FULL_42_35. Taxonomy (GTDB): domain Bacteria; phylum Margulisbacteria; class WOR-1; order O2-12-FULL-45-9; family O2-12-FULL-45-9; genus XYD2-FULL-41-8. The sequence continues at coordinate 1,657 of MEUC01000044.1, forward strand.
GGCGCGCGGTATTATCGAGAAGACCAAAGAAGACATTGAAATTCTTAGAAGAAAATCAATGCAAAATCTAAAAGAAGATATTGCCAATATTGTTGTGGATGTAAATCGGCGTTTAATTAAAAGCGAGTTAAGCAACAAAGACCATTTGGTTTTGGTTGATTCATCGATCAAGGAATTGGAGAAGAATGTTAAGAGGAAGATTTGAGCTAAATTTCGAGCAGATTTATCTTGACGCCAAAGCGGATAAGATTGAGGGGCAGCTGGAAGATGAGCTGGCCAGCTTTGCCGATCTGTTGGCTCAACATTATGATTTTAAATTGTTTTTGGAGGATCCGCGCATTGCCGCTGATTACAAGAAAAAATGTTTAATAGATTTATGCCCGAAAAACATGACCCGCAACTTTTTTTCGGTTATCAATGGGTTAATTGATAATGGCCGGGAGGAGTTAATTAACGAATTGGCCAAAACTTTTACCAAGCAGCTGGCCAAGGATAAAAAGATGGTTTTTGGCCTGGTAACGAGTGTTTGTCAGCTGCCTGTGGCTGTCAAGAAAAAACTGGAGCAGGATATAAAAAACTGGAAAGCTTGTCCGGTGGTGTTGCGTTACAGGCTTGATTCGGAGTTGCTGGGTGGTTTGTGTATTAAATTTATTGATGGCATGGTTTTGGACATTAGCCTAAAACATAAATTAAATAATCTTAAAGAAGTGATTTTGGCATAGGAGAGGTAGCTATGGTTGAATTTCCACAATTTGAGCAGGTTTTGGCAGAGATCAAGAAAAACCTTAAGGGTTTTAAAGCGGAAATAAAGGCTGAAGAGGTCGGTTTAGTTACCGAGTCTGGCGATGGCATTGCCCATGTAACCGGTTTGCCTCACGCCATGATGGGGGAGATGCTGAAGTTTTCTGCCGGGGTCTATGGCTTGGTTTTTAATCTGGAAGTCGAAGAAGTAATTTGTATTTTATTGGGAGCACATACCTCTGTTCGGGAGGGAGACACGGCACGTTGTACCGGTCATATTATGTCGGTTCCTGTTGGTGGCAAGCTTTTGGGACGGGTGGTTAATGCCCTGGGGCAGCCTATTGACGGCAAAGGGAAGATCGAAACCAATCAGTATCGACCGGTAGAATATCCTGCCCCTTCTGTAATTGATCGTGTGCCGGTTGATCAACCACTGCAGACTGGAATAAAACTGATTGATGCCTTAATTCCGATTGGCAGGGGGCAGAGGGAACTTATTATTGGCGATCGTTCTTCCGGTAAGTCGTCAATTGCTGTTGATGCTATCATCAATCAAAAAGGGAAAGATGTTGTTTGTGTTTATGTTGCCATCGGCCAAAAATCAACTAATGTTGTCTCTTTGGTTAAACGGCTGGAAGAAAAGGGGGCACTGGATTATACCGTTATAGTGGATGCCCCGGCTTCTGATGCGGGGGCTTTACAGTATTTAGCCCCTTTTGCCGGCTGTGCTATGGCAGAAGAGTTTATGTATTCAGGTAAAAATGCGCTCATTATTTATGATGATCTAAGTAAACATGCGGCTGCTTATCGCATGCTCTCTTTGCTTTTACGCCGACCGCCTGGCAGAGAGGCTTATCCGGGCGATGTTTTTTATTTGCATTCGCGCTTGCTGGAGCGGGCTGCCCAACTAAGCGAAGTAAAGGGGGGCGGGTCGCTGACAGCTTTGCCTCTGGTGGAAACTCAGATGGGCGATATCTCCGCCTATATCCCTACTAATATTATTTCTATAACCGATGGCCAAATATTTTTAGATACCAATCTTTTTAATGCCGGGATACGCCCGGCTGTCAATGTTGGTACTTCTGTTTCACGAGTCGGTGGCAAAGCCCAAATCAAGGCGATGCGACGGGTCTCTTCCCATCTCAGAATTGATATGGCCCAATTTAGGGAAAAACAATCTTTTTCCCTCTTTTCTTCAGAGTTGGATAAAGAAACAAAACTACAGCTTAATCGTGGCCAAATATTAACGGAGATTTTAAAGCAATCGAATTTTAATCCTTTACCGGTTGCCGAACAGGTAGTGATCATCTATTTGGCAGTCATGGGCTTCCTGGATAGTTTGGATCCGCAAAAGGTAGTAATGTTTGAAAATAAGTTTATGAGCCAGTTAAAAATTGAAGCTCGAGAGCTATTACAGGAAATTGAGGAAACAGGTGACTACAACGCTGATTGGGAGGCCAAATTGGGGAAATTCACCTTGGCTTTTAAGGAAAAGTTTAAATATGTCTAAAGTTATCGAGTTGCGTAATAAAACCAGAAGCATTACGCAGATAAATAAAGCGGCTGAGGCTATGCAGATAGTAGCTGTGGCTCAATTAAAAGGGATCCAGTCCCGACAGCGGGCCGCTTATCATTTTAAAAAACACTATAGCCGCCTGGCCAAAAGATTGGGAATTAATGATCTGTCGGTTGCCAAAAGTTCCCAACAAACTGTTTTGATCTATGTGCTGACATCCCAACGTGGGTTTTGCGGTGGCTTTAATGAGAGTTTAATTACCCAGCTTGGTAGTTTTATTGGCGAACAGCAGCAAGCCGGCAAAGAAGTGCAGTTAGTTGTGATTGGCAAAAAAGGTTGTGAGCTTTGTCAGGAGAGGGGAATGCCTGGGGTTATTAAACAGGTTGCCACTCTAGATAAAGCCGGTTTTGAGCAGGCTACCAGAGATATTGCTGCTGACTACCAGCGTTATCGACAGGGCCAAATCAAAGAGCTGTATATATTTTTCAATGAATTTTCTTCAATCCTGATACAAAAGCCCCGAAAACAGCAAGTTTTCCCTTTTGATTTAAGCGGCATTGATGTTGTTGCAGAAAATATTATTTTTGATCTGCCCATCCCATCTGTTAGAGACCATGTCGCCTTGCAATACACCAAGGCCGTTTTTTATGATGCTTTTATGCAAACTTGTTTGGGGGAGGTCGGTTCCCGTTTAATGACCATGCGTAATGCCACCGAAAGCTCAAAAGAGATGATTGATGCTTTAAGCCTTAAATTAAATAAAGCCCGGCAGGCAATGATCACCGTTGAGTTGTCTGAGATCTTAAGTTCCTTTGAAATCCTGGCAGAGGAGGCGTAATTAATGGCTCAGCACATAGGTCGATTGGAACGAGTAATTGGACCGATTATTGATGTTCAGTTTGATCCCCAACATATTCCCCATATTCGTAACGCCCTTGAAGTAGTGCAAGGAGATCAACGAGTTATAGCGGAATCAGCGATGCAATTGCCCGGTAATGTTGTTCGGGCCGTTGCCCTACAGCCAACCGATGGCTTAAGGCGTGGGGCTGACGTCATAGATTTGGGGCATCCCATTACTATTCCGGTAGGCAAAAAGGCTTTGGGGAGGATGTTCAGCGTTTTGGGTGAGGTCATTGATGGTGGCCCTGATCTGGGAGAGGTTGACCGCCTGCCAATTCGCCGCAATCCGCCGGCCTTTGAGGATATTATTTCCGAACAGGAAGTTTTCACTACCGGTATTAAGGTTCTTGATCTTTTGGCCCCTTATCTTAAAGGGGGCAAGATCGGCTTGTTTGGTGGTGCCGGAGTCGGCAAAACAGTTATTATCATGGAATTAATCCATAATATGGCCAAACAGCATAAAGGTATTTCGGTTTTTTCCGGGGTGGGAGAGAGAACCAGGGAAGGCAATGACCTCTGGTTAGAGATGAAATCATCCGGCGTGATTGATAAGGCGGTTTTAGTTTTTGGGCAAATGTCAGAATTACCCGGTGCGCGTCTGATTGCCGGACTAACCGGTTTAACCCAGGCCGAATACTTTCGGGATGAAGAAGGTCAGGATGTTCTATTCTTTATTGATAATATTTTTCGTTTTGTTCAGGCCGGAGCAGAAGTTTCTACCTTACTTGGCCGCATGCCCTCTGCTGTTGGCTACCAGCCGACCCTGCAGTCGGAGATGGGGCGTTTCCAGGAAAGGATTGTTTCAACTAAAAAGGGTTTTATTACTTCGATCCAGGCAGTTTACGTGCCGGCCGATGATATTACCGATCCGGCTTCCGCAGTAACCTTTGCCCATCTTGATGCCACAACAGTTCTTTCCCGCAATATTGTGGAAAAGGGGATTTATCCTGCGGTTGATCCTCTGAGCTCAACTTCAAAAATTTTAGAGCCTCATATAGTTGGTGAGGAGCATTATGGTGTTGCGCGTGGTGTCCAAAAGACTTTACAGCGTTATAAAGAGTTGAGTGATATAATCGCTATTTTAGGCACGTCGGAGCTGCCGGAAGAAGACCGGATCCTTGTGAACAGGGCAAGGAAAATCCAATTTTTCTTATCACAACCATTTTTTGTAGCGGAGAACTTTACCGGTATACCGGGCAAATTTGTTAAATTGGCTGATACTATTAATGGCTTCAAAGCGATCTTGGCAGGGGAGTACGATGATTTTCCCGAGCAAGCTTTTTATATGACCGGCACAATTGAAGATGTGGTTAAAAAGGTTAAAAGCGAATGAAAGACTTTATTCTGGAAGTCTTAACTCCCGATAAAACGCTCTTTTGGGGGCGTGCGACTGCTTTAACAGCTCATGCCATTGATGGGGAAGTTCAAGTTTTGCCAGGTCATGCCCCTTATATCAATATTTTAGCTGCCGGAGAGATCCGCTTACATAATGAAGATAACGTTTGTTTGCACTTCAAGCATAATGGCGGGATTCTTGAGGTTGCCCGTAAGAAAACCTCGGTTTTGGTTCAAGCCTGTTCGGAAGAAGAGATAAAAGCTAATCTCAACACCTAAAAAAATCGGTCTTTAAGCTGTTGACGTTTGATGAGGTGACTCAAGAAATCGTTTCGGAGCAAGTCAGCTTAATTTTTGGAGAAAACTTTGTAATTTTGATCCAGGAAAAAGCCGGGGATATCTTCGATCCAACGTATAGGGGCAAGAGTTGGATGTGCTATAATAAACCGGTTTTTGGTTATTCTCAGGAGGGTTAAGATGAAAAAATGGTTTATGCTTTCTCTCTCGGTTTTTTTACTCTCTCAAAGCCTCTCTTTTGCCTGCAGTGATTTTGTGGTCACAGCCAAAGATAAAAGTATTGTCAACGGCCGCTCAATGGAATTCCCCGTTGATATGAAGGCCAATATCTGGGTTATCCCTCGAGGTAACAATTATTCCAGTGTCACAGATAAAAAAGTGGTTGGACTCAGCTGGAAAAATAAGTATGCTTTTCTAGGCATTGATGCTTTTAATGTTAAGGATGGCTATGTTGATGGCTTAAACGAAAAAGGCTTATCCTGTTCTGCGTTGGCTTTTGGCACCGTTCAATACCAGCCAGCCTTACCAGGGAAATTTGTGACCTGGAATGATTTTCCCGGCTGGGTCTTAGGCAATTTTGCCACTGTTGACGAGGTTAAAGCGGCTTTAGTCGACATCAACATTGCTGATTGTTATGTTAAAAAAATCAAGGGCAATATGGGGATGCATGTTGCCGTGCATGATGAACAGGGCAAAAACATTGTTATCGAAATAATTGCTGGCAAAATTAAAGTTTATGACAACCCTTTGGGGGTCATGACTAATCGCCCGACCTTTGATTGGCACCTGACCAACCTAAGTAACTATGTTAACTTGGATAACAATGACAAAAAGGCCGGCAAACTGGAAGGTTTTGTTGTTGAGCCGACTGGGGTAGGGAGTGGAATGATAGGGTTGCCTGGCAACTGGACCCCACCTTCTCGTTTTGTTCGGCTAGCTTTCTCTGGCGCCAACATTCTTAAACCAAAAAATGCTAGCGAGGCTGTTAATGCGGCAGAACATCTCTTGAATATTGTTGATATTCCCAAAGGAGTCATCAAAGAACAACCTTTTAAATTGCTCCCCTTTGTTCATATTTATGGCTACGCCCAATGGGTAGTGATAAAGGATCTGACCAATCGAGAAATGTATTATAAAACTTATGATGATACCGCCTGGAAAAAAATCGACTTAAAGAAGTTTGATTTAAGCAAGACCAGTGAGATTAAATCTATTGCCATGGAAGATGGGCAGACTAGTTATATCGATGTGAGCGCAAAACTTAAGTAGGGGTCTAAGTGAATAATCAGCACGAACAAAGTATTCTAACCTTGTCTGCTTGTGGCGCTTTGTTTTTTTTGTCCCCGTTTAAAAAAATGATCTTTAAAACCCTGCTCCATTTATAAATACAAGCTGACGAGTCTTGTCAAAAGAGAGGAAACTTGACTTCTAGGGGATAAAGCCCATGCTTAATATCTTATGATAAATGTCGGTGGATAAACCGCGCATTACGCATTTCTCAATTCTTCCTTAACTAGTGGCTATGCCAGGCAGTACACGATCTCTAAAATCAGCTGTAATCTCAAACTGAACAACAAATAATTTGTAACCTAGGTTGCCCCTGTCTATTAATTCTTATTACAGACCACTTTATGATAAGAGCTCATGCTCAGCAGAGAATAAGCAAACGAAAGATATAGTAATGTTGATTCTGACATTGAACATTTGCTGGATATAGATCCTTTGTTTCTGGAGGTCGGCAGCGATCTGGTCAGTTTCGGCCATCTGCAGTTACAGATCGGCTCTTCTTATTAAGGCTGTTATTGATAAATAAGGAATATTTTTAAGGGCAAAGATATGATGAAGTATCTTATAATCTGGTCTTTGGTTATTTTGATCTCTTTCCAGACCGTGCTTTGTGCCCAAGGGCTCGATAAAGAAAAGCTGTTGCAGCTAAAACCGCTTTGTTCAGAACGTATCAACAAGCAATCGTCAGATTATAAGAATAACCGACTCTTGGCGGTTGGCACCTTCCTTTTGATTGGCGTCAGTTTACTGCCAACAAATTTCGAAGGACCGATTGATAATAATAAACTGGGCATATTCTCGGTCGGATTGATCTCGATAATAGGCGGGGCGTTGACCTTATTTTCTACCGGAGACCCGGTGATCCAAAATATCAATTTTTGGGATCTCGGTTTAGAGGAGGGAGATCGGGAGATAGCTGCTTACGCGATCATGAATAATAATGCTGCCCAGATTAGGAATGACAGAAAAATGGCAGGACGCTTTATGATTGCCAGCGGTCTGGGGGCGATCTTATTAGCTTCTATCGCGGCCAGTGCTACGCAGGATTATAAGAATCAAGTGTATCTTGGCGCGGTTATTAATTTATATCTTGGTTGGGGGGCTTTTAATAACCCTGATGGGAGTGAAATAGAGATGAATGAGATAGATAAAGAGCTCGGGCTTTCTATCTAGAACCCAAAATACTTTGCCGTTGTCTCTTGTCTGCTCCAACCTTCTGACTGACTGATTTCTCGACACCAACTGTCCTGATTTTCGCCACTTCAACATCCAATTCCCTCGTGATTTATTTTTTAAAGCCTGGTAAGAAGATTGCTAGTAAGCCCTTAAGGAGAAAACTATGAAAAAAATTAGTATTCAGCTTTATCAGAAAATTCGAGATGTCCTGTTTAAGGCGCGTCAATCTGTTGCCAGGTCGATTAATTCGGCTATGGTCTATGCTTATTTTGAGATTGGTAAATTGATTATTGAAAATGAGCAGCATGGTAAAAAGAGAGCCAAATATGGGGAAGAAACCCTGGAAAAACTTGCGGAAAAACTGACAGATGAGTTTGGCAAAGGTTTTTCACGTCAAAATTTGCAAAATATGAAACAGTTTTATCTTTGCTTTAATAATTGCCAGACACTGTCTAGCAAATTGAGCTGGTCACAATACCTTCTTTTGACCCGCCTTGATAATGAACAAGCACGCTCGCGTACAAATCCTAAGCACTAAATCATAAATTCCAAACAAGATCAAATCACCAAAATCTAAATGACGAAAATCATTTTTAATTATTTTAGAATTGTAATTTAGAATTTGTTTAGGATTTAGGCATTAGAATTTAGGTTTTTTCCCCGCTTTGTTTTGCTTGCAGTTGTGGCGAGGAAATTAGACGGAATGCAATATAATTCCACAAAATTTCGTAATTTGCTGAGGGAAATGATAAAATTGTTCCGATGAAAAAGTTCCTCTCCAAAAGCAAGTACATTAGTGGCCTGCAGTGTCTAAAACTTCTCTGGTATCAGTTTAACCGCAAAAAAGAAATACCTCCTCCAGGCCCTGAATTGCTAGAAATCTTCAAACAAGGCCATATTGTCGGCGAGCTGGCACACAAGCTTTATCCTGATGGGATCAAGATAGAAAGAGCCTGGCAGCCGGAGAGTATGACCAAAAAATCACTTCTTGCCCTTCAACAACGCAAACCTTTATTTGAAGCAGGCTTTACTTACAAAAGCTTTTACGCCATCGCGGATATTTTGGTTCCCAATGATGACGGCAGCTGGGATTTAGTTGAGGTTAAAAGTTCGACCAGTGTAAAAGACGAAAACCTACATGATACGGCCTTTCAAAAATATACTTATGAAGGTGCCGGGCTAAAGATTAACAAATGTTATCTGCTGCATATTAATAACGAATATGTTAAAAACGGAGAGATTGAGCCCAAAGAATATTTTAAAAAAGAGGAGATTACCGCTCAAGTTGATAAACTATTGCCCGGGATTGAAAAAGAGGCTAATGCCATGCTTGAGATGATTGAGCAAGAGACTTTTCCGGATATTAAGGTTGGCCCGCATTGTGATAAGCCTTACGAATGTCCGCTGCAGGATTTATGTTGGAGTTTTCTGCCCAAAGAGCATGTCTTTATGCTTCATCGTGGTAACAAGGCTGCTTATGCCTTAATGGAGCAGGGGATCTTGAAGATAAAGGATATCCCCTCTGATTACGAGCTAGCTGACAATCATCTTATTCAGGTTGAAGCGCACAAGTCAAAAAAGACTTATGTTGATAAAGCAGCAATTAAAGATTTTCTTTCAGAGTTTAAGTACCCTTTATATTTTCTTGATTTTGAAACCATTGCTCCTGCTATCCCTATTTATGACCAAACCCGACCGTATGAGGATATTATTTTTCAATATTCTCTGCATGTAGTTGAAAAAGAGGGGGCTACGCCTGTGCCTTACAGTTATCTGGCTCCGGGCGATGTTGATCCCCGGCTGGAAGTTTTAAAGCTGCTAAAAGAGCTGTTAGGAGAATCAGGTTCAATTGTTGCTTACAATGCCGGTTATGAGCTTAAGTGTTTAAAATATGCTGTTCGTGCTTATCCTGAGTATGAAAAGTGGGTTGAGGGGGTTGAGACGAGGATAGTTGATCTCTGGGTCCCTTTTAGGAAGTTTTTCTATTATCATCCGGCACAAGCTGGTAGCGGGTCGATGAAAAAGGTGCTGCCGGCTATGACAGGGATTACGTATGATGGGATGGAGATTGGTGATGGCGGCACTGCTCGGTTTGAGTATATGAGGGTTACATATGAGCCGGGGATTAAGGCTGATGATCGGCAAAAGGTTCGAGACGCTTTGGAGAAATATTGTGAGCTTGATACAAAGGGTATGATTGATATTTTGGGGGCGTTGGAGAGGGTGATTGGGGTTTGAGTTTCGTGCTTTGCCTTGCTTCGTATTATGGCTAGGGGATATAATGGGAAAGTAGCGTTTTGCGCAAAAAAAGGGGAAAATAATGTTTGAACAATCATTCAAAAACATCGACAATATCCTCCGGAAAGATGCCGGGGCTTCCAGTGAGCTTGATTATGTTGAGCAAACCTCTTGGATCCTCTTCTTAAAATACCTTGATGACCTGGAAAAAGATAAAAAGACCGAAGCCGAGCTGGCCGGCAAAAAGTACGAATTTATTATTGAGCCAAAATATCGCTGGGCTGTTTGGGCCGCGCCCAAGACCAAAGAAGGTAAACTGGACCATCACACCGTTTTGTCAGGTGATGACTTAAAGGATTTTGTTGATCACAAGCTTTTCCCCTACCTAAAGAAATTTAAAACAACGGCCGAGCATCCCGATACTATTCAATATAAGATCGGTGAAATATTTAGCGAACTAAAAAACAAGATCCAAAGCGGTTATAACCTCCGTGAAATATTAAATATTGTTGACGAGATGCGTTTCCGCTCACAAAAAGAAAAGCATGAGCTTTCCCATCTTTACGAAGGCAAGATCAAAAATATGGGTAATGCCGGTCGCAACGGTGGAGAGTATTACACCCCGCGGCCGCTAATTAAAACAATTGTTAAAGTTGTGGCTCCTAAGATTGGGAATAAAATCTACGATGGCGCAGTTGGTTCAGCCGGCTTCTTAGTCGAAGCTTTTGAGTATCTTAAACAGAGCAAAGATCTTTCCACTAGAGAGCTGGAACTCTTACAGCAAAAGACCTTTTTTGGTAAAGAAAAAAAATCCCTGGCTTATATTATTGGCATTATGAACCTGATCCTGCATGGCATAGAGGCCCCCAACATTATTCACACCAACACTTTGGCGGAAAATATTATGGATATCCAAGAAAAAGACCGCTACGACATCATCTTGGCTAATCCGCCTTTTGGGGGAAAGGAGCGGATAGAGGTTCAGCAAAACTTTCCCATTAAAACAGGTGAAACAGCCTTTCTTTTTCTTCAGCATTTTATCAAAATCTTAAAAGCCGGCGGTAAAGCCGGTATCGTGATCAAAAACACCTTTCTTTCCAATACCGACAATGCTTCTGTTTCTTTGCGCCAACTCTTGCTGGAAAGTTGTAATCTTCATACTGTGCTGGATCTGCCGGGAGGGACGTTTACCGGGGCCGGAGTAAAAACCGTGGTCTTATTTTTTGAAAAAGGCGCAGCCACAAAAAAGGTCTGGTATTACCAGCTTAATTTGGATCGGAACCTGGGCAAGACTAATCCGCTCAACGAGAAAGATTTGGCTGATTTTTTAAAGCTGCAGACGACCAAAGCCAATTCTGCTAATTCCTGGTCAGTTAAAGTAAAAGATATTGATCAAAAGACTTTTGATCTGTCGGTTAAGAACCCGAGTAAAAACAACGAAGTGGTACTACGAGAGCCAAAAGAGATTTTGGCGGAGATGAGGAAGTTGGATGATGAAAGTTTTGAAATTTTAAAGGAAGTGGGAGGGCGGTTATGAAAAATAGTTTGGCTATCTTTGAAGGCTATGGGATACGCCGTTATTGGGACGAAAAGCAACAACAATGGTATTTTTCCATTATTGATGTTATTGGCATGTTGACAGGCAGTACGATCCCTAAGCGTTATTGGAGTGATTTAAAAAAGAAGCTTATAAAAGAAGGCAGCCAGGTGTACGAAGAAATCGTACAACTGAAGTTTAAGGCGGCAGATGGCAAAAAATACGCTACTGATTGTTTTTCAACCCAGGCTTTAATTAGGGTTATACAATCAATCCCTTCACCTAAAGCCGAGCCATTTAAGCTCTGGTTAGCAAAAGTTGGCTATGAGAGATTGCAAGAAATTAGTGATCCTGAAAAATCTTTGGATCGTGCCAGGGAAAACTGGCAAAAACTGGGGCGCAGCGAAAAATGGATTAGGCAGAGGATGCAAGGGCAGGAAACCCGTAATAAATTGACTGATTATTGGCAAGACCATGAGGTTAAAAAAGGGGAAGAATTTGCGATACTTACCAATGTCATTCATCAGGAATGGGCGGGACTTTCTGTAAAGGATCATAAAAAGCTCAAGAGACTGGAAAGGCAAAATCTGCGCGATCATATGAGTGAGGCGGAGCTAATTTTTACGGCGCTGGCGGAAATGTCTACTCGACAGATAGCTGAAACCATCCAGGCTAAAGGAATGCCGGAAAACAAAGTTGCTGGCCTAAAAGGCGGGAGAATTGCCAAGAAGGCGCGTTTGGAGCTGGAAGCGAAAACTGGCAAGAGAATTGTCACTCCGGAAAATTATTTACCGCCGGAAGAAAACAAAAGGATGTTAGATGCCTAGCTTTAGAAGGAGCTTATAAACTATGCCAATTAAAGAACAAAAAATTAAATGTCCTAATTGTGGTGAATGGATTGATATAGATGATGTCTTGACTCATCAGGTTGAGGGGAGAATAAGGAGCGAATTTGAGGCAAAGCAAAAGGACAGGGAACGGGAATTAACTTTGAAGCTTTTGAAGGAAGCAAAGGTTGAGGCGGAAAAAGAGCAAAATGCCAAAACAAAGTTTTTGGAAGAGCAGTTAAAAAACAAAGATGAAAAATTGGCGCAGGCGACAAAAAATGAGATCGAGCTGCGCAAGGAAAAAATAAAACTGGATGAAGAAAAACGATCTTTTGAGCTGGATAAAATACGTCAACTCGAAGAAGCAAAAAAACAAATTTCCGAAGAAGCGTCAAAAAAAGCAGCCGAAGACCAGCAATATGTTATTGCCCAGTTAAAAAAACAGCTAACTGATGCGACTAAGGCCAAAGATGAATTGGCCCGTAAGCTTGAGCAAGGCTCCCAGCAGACCCAAGGTGAGGTTTTGGAGTTAGAGCTTGAAGAAATACTTAGAGCCCAATTCCCACAAGATGAAATTTTGCCAGTGCCCAAAGGTGTTAAAGGGGCTGATATTATTCAAAAAGTGCTTGATCGCTCTGGCCGGGTTTGTGGTCAGATTGTTTGGGAATCAAAAAAGACCAAAAATTGGGTTGAAGGTTGGATCCAGAAGTTAAAAGAGGATCAGCGGGCAATTAAGGCTGATTTGGCTGTGATTGTTTCTGTTGTTTTACCGGAGGATGTTAAGGGCTTTGCTTTGCGCAGTAGTGTTTGGGTTTGTGATGTCAAAATGGTTTGCGCCCTGGCAACGGCTTTGAGAATTAATTTAGAGGCGCTGACCCGGGAAAAAGCTATGTCGGTTGGCAAGAATGAAAAAATGGAAATACTTTATAGTTATTTAACTGGTGTAGAGTTTCGGCAGCGTGTTGAGGCGATTATTGAGGCGTTTTCTAGTATGGATGATAGTTTAAAAAAGGAGCGGCAGGCGTATGAAAAAATATGGTCTGAACGTGAAAACCAGCTTAAAAAGGTGATGAAAAATACTATTGGCATGTACGGCGATTTAAGCGGCCTGGTCGCTTTGCCGCAGATCAAGAGGTTGGAGTTGGGGGAGGGGGAAGAGCAGTAATTAAAAATTAAGCGGGCAGGAGGAGTGGTAATGATCAAAAAACAAGAAGAACACCTGGCAGTTTTCCGGGGGAAAGAGATCAGGCGGGTTATCCATGAAAATGAATGGTGGTTTTCAATTTCAGATATTATTGAAGCCCTGACTGGAAACGAGAGGCCAAGAAAATATTGGAATGACCTGAAAAAAAAGCTGGAAAAAGAGGGCTATGCGGAGGTGTCCGAAAAAATCGGACAACTGAAAATGAAAGCTGCCGATGGGAAAGAATACTTAACCGATTGTGCCAATACTGAAACGCTGCTTCGAATTGTCCAGACCATTCCATCTCCCAAGGCGGAACTTTTTAAGCGCTGGCTGGCAAGAGTTGGCTATGAGAGGATTCAGGAAATTGAGGATCCGGAACTGGCGACCAAAAGAACTAGGGCTTTATACAAGGCCAAGGGTTATTCGGATGCCTGGATTGAAAAGCGGATGCGTGGGATTGCCATTAGAGAAGAATTGACCGATGAATGGGATAAGCGAGGGATAAAGGAACAGAGGGAATACTCCATTTTAACGGCAGAAATCTCCAAAGCCGCCTTTGGGCTGACGCCGAGTGACTACAAAAAGCTGAAAGGGCTTAAAAGGGAAAACCTGCGAGATCATATGACTGATTTGGAACAGATATTCTCAATGCTTGGCGAAGCGGCGACGACGGAGATTGCCCGCAATAAAGATACCCGGGGCTTCCATGAAAACAAGAAGGTTGCGCAAGAAGGTGGGCAGGTTGCGGGAAAAGCGAGAGAAGACCTGGAAAAACGGAGCGGGAAAAAAGTTGTGACCAAAAACAACTATTTGGGACAGGGGAGAGAGAAAGAGCCTGGGATAGTTGGACCACATGAGCAGGTATAGTCCAAGCGCGAACAACTTAAGCGGCCTGGTCGCCTTGCCGCAGATCAAGAGGTTGGAGTTGGGGGAGGGGAATAATAGTGAAAGATAAGTACGATTTAATTAACAACCGTATAAATAGTTGCAAAATATATGAGTGCAGATAAGCCAACACCAATTGAAAGCTTAGAAATATGGTTGTCCAGAAAGCCGTATTGGGAACAATATGTTTGGGATGTTAATTTTGAAAAAGAATCATTAACTGTTGAAGATATTGATTTATGCTATCAATATCTTTCCGAATATTTGGGGCTGATTGGTTCACTGCCTTTTGAAAAACCTGCTATTTCATTTAAGAATGACATTATTATTCCATCAGAAGTGAGTAGTAAGTCAGCAAAAATCAAAATATTAGAAGTTAAGAATTTTAAAAATATTAATGCAATATCAGAAGATTGCTCGGTAAAATTCGGATCCAATCTAACATTAATTTATGGTAGCAATGGTAGTGGTAAGAGCGGCGTTGGTCGTCTTTTATGTAATGCGTGTTTCTCTCGAGGAGAGCGAGAGATACTGCCCAACGTAAAAAATGCCGCAATGACGGATTTGCAAGCAAAAGCAAAATTTGTATTGAGCGAGGGGGCAGAGAGCCTAACAGAAATTGATTATTACCTCGGACACAACAATGATGTTCTTAAGTGTTTTTCTGTTTTTGATTCTGAAAGTGTTTTAATTCATTTAGACCAATCAAACCAAGTAAAATTTACGCCAGCACACATAAAAATATTTGACAAGGTGGCTAATACTATCTCAGAGCTTGAGAAAAGACTAATTAATGAGAAGAATTCAAAGAAAAAAGATAATCCCTTTGTGTCAATGTTTTTTGATGACCCTACAACACCCACGGCTATATTTTGCAGCGGGATTACTTCTAATACAAAAGAGGTTGATTTTATCGAGTGCGCTAATTTTGATGCTAAGGCAGATGAGAAAAAGATGGCAAATCTACAGAAGCTCATAGATGAAAAAAAGAAATTAGATATTACTAAAAAGAAATCCCTTCTTAATATCGATCGGCAAAATCTTCTTGCGCTTAAGACTTCGCTGCGGAGTGTTGCGGAGCGATTTACTAGGATAAAAACACAAGAAGCGAATATGCTAATCAGCAATATTGTCGAAAAACAAAAAGTTATTGAAGCGCTGAGCGTTAGGAGTTTTGATGATGGAATTTTAAACACAATTGGATGTTCTGAATGGAAAGCGTTAATTAGTACGGCTAAGAATCTCTATAATATTGAGAAAATAGCAGAGAAGGGCAAAGAGCCAGAGCATTGCATGTTGTGCCATCAAAAATTATCGGAAGATGCAAAATCTCTTTTTCAAAAGTATTGGAAATTTCTTGAGAGTGAAGCAGAGGGTGAGCTTTCACGATTGATGGTCAGACATACTAATCTATTGCAGGATTTGCGGTCCATAAAAGCGATGTATCCAAAGTTTAGAGATACAGATGCTGGGGTTAAAGTGTTAAAAGATGAAGCCCCGAATTATTTGACACAGCTAAAAGATCAGTTTGTGACGCTAGAAGACATCCTAGATGACTGGCTATCTAATATTAATCAATTGCATAAAATTATTTTTGAGCAGTCTACAGCGATTGATCTTAGTATGATTGATAATCTTATTGCTACGAAAGCTACCGAAGCGTCAAATTTGGTGGATCCATCTAGTGATATTATAAAGCTTACTTCTATGTGGAACGACTTGAAGCACAAAAAAGAGGTCACAGCAGTCAAGGATTCTGGCTTGAAATATATAGCATTTCTTAATTGGTTATCTAAAGCCAATGGCCTTAGTTTCTCCGGAATTAAAATGGCTATTACTAAAAAAAGAACAGAAAGTTTTCTTGTTGGTGTTGCTATAAACTACAAGGGTGTTTTTAATCGGGAACTTATAAAAATAGGTTGCGATTTTAATTTGGTGATGAATACTAGTGGTGAGCAAGGTAATACCGTAAAAGGATATCGGCTTGATTTTGCCGAAGACTACAATCCGAGTCAGGTACTTAGCGAGGGAGAACAGAATGTGTGTGCCATTGCTGATTTCTTGACCGAAGCCCAACTTGATAAGAATAACTGCGGTATAATTTTTGATGACCCGGTAACTTCTTTGGATCATGAGCGCAAAGATAAAATTGCACAACGCATTGCTGTTGAAGCGAGACAGCGGCAGGTTGTGGTTTTCACTCATGACATAGTATTTATGAGCCAGCTGGTTAATCATGCTGAGAGGAATGATATCCCAGTTGTTGCTCATTGGATGAGGAAGGTGAATGGTATCCCAGGATGTGTTGAGGAGAATACCAGCCCGAAGCTGGCTTTACTGGCTAATCTAAGAAAAAATTGCCAAGAAGCAGTTACGGATTTTGATTCTTTTGGACCTAAGATTCAAGAACAGAAGTTGGGTGTTGCTTTCGATTATCTGAGGAGTTGTTGCGAGGCATTAATTGAGGAACGCCTCTTTGCAGGTACAATTGAGCGATATTCCGATCACGTTAAAGTTAAAAATCTTGAAGAGGTGGTGTTTGATCAAAATTTAGCTTTAAAAATAGTTGATCTGCACGGGAGACTTTCTGAAATAATACTTGCTCATAATAGAAGTGATATACAAAGAGAAAAACTTCCATCGATTGGTGATTTCAATATACTGTGGGCTGAATTTGAGGTATTGGAGAGAAGTCTTAAAGAAGGACTTAGCAATGCCCGTAAGGATAGGGATACTCGCAAAAAAGTGCATGATACAGCTAGGGTTGGATGGTAATAGAGTAATATTATTATAATAATAAATCCGCTATGAAAAACTGGCAAACAAAAAAACTCGGCGAAATATGTGATCTGCAAAATGGTTTTGCATTTAAGTCTAAAGATTATGTTGAAAAGTCTAATACCATGAATTTTCGCATGAGCCAAATCCGTCCAGGCGGTGGAATTGATTTGGATAATAACCCCAAATACCTTCCTGATAATTATGCAGCCCTTTATAAGGAATATCTACTAAAAGATGGAGATCTTGTAATAGCTATGACTGATATGGCAACTGAGACTAAGATTTTGGGAGTGCCAACAATGGTTATTACTGATGGCAAAAAATTATTATTAAATCAACGTGTTGGTAGGCTATTTGAAATTGATCTAAAACAAGTTTTTGTTCCTTTTCTTTGTTCGATGCTTACCAGTCCGCAAATAAAAGATTATTATAAAGGTCTAGGGCGGGGTGGACTTCAAATTAATATTGGAAAGCAAGAAATTTTAAATGCAATAATCCCCCTCCCTCCAGTTAGCGAACAACGCCGCATCGTTAAAAAGTTAGACAAAATCTTTGCTGCTATTGAAAAAGCTAAAAAAAGCGCCCAAAAGAATCTTGCCAATGCTCGTGAGCTTTTTGAATCGTATTTGCAAAGTGTGTTTAGTAATCCAGGAGAAGGGTGGGAGGAGAAGAAAATAGGACAGATTGCAGTGGTTGAGTATGGATTTACAGATAAAGCAAGGGATGAGGGCGACTTTAGGTTTATACGAATTACCGACATAGACAAAAATGGCTGTTTAATAAATGAAGATAAAAAATATATTAATTCTTCAAAGGAAGCCCAAAAATATCTTTTAAATAATGATGATTTGCTCATGGCAAGAACTGGTGCAACCTTTGCAAAGGTGTTGCTTTATAAGGATAGTGAAAAATCAGTCTTTGCTTCATACCTAATAAAAATTAGATTTACCGAAAATATACTCAATGAGCTATACTGGTTTTTCTCAAAAACGAAGTCATATTGGGATCAAGCAAATACATTATCATCTGGTTCTGCCCAACCACAATTTAACGGGGCAGCATTAAAAGAAGTTGTGTTTACTTATCCCAAATCAGCTACTAAACAAAAGGCTATGGTCTCAAAGTTTAATGCCCTTTCTGCTCAAACCAAAAAGCTGGAAGCAATCTATAGGCAAAAGCTGGCGGATTTAGAAGAGCTCAAAAAAGCAGTGCTGAAAAAGGCGTTTAGCGGAGAGCTATGATAAAATTGAACCGGTAATACTATGAAAAAAAGAAATGCGAATAAAGAAAACAAGCTAATTCCCGCAGGAGGATCATTCCTGCTTTACACTACGGAAGATGGCAATGAAAGAATAGAAGTCCGGTTGGAAAATGAGACTGTCTGGATGACCCAAGCCGCCATGGCCGAATTGTTTCAGACTACACCGCAAAATATCACGATGCACTTAAAAGAAATTTATTCACAAGAGGAATTGATCGAAACCTCAACTTGTAAGGAAAGCTTACAAGTTCAATCTGAAGGCCAGAGGCAAGTGAGCCGCACTAGGAAAGTTTATAATCTTGAAGCAATCCTCGCTGTCGGCTATCGTGTCAATTCAAGCCGGGGCACCCAGTTTCGCAAATGGGCCACAGAACGGTTAAATGAATATCTGGTTAAGGGTTTTACCATGGACGATGA
This sequence comes from candidate division WOR-1 bacterium RIFOXYB2_FULL_42_35, assembly GCA_001771545.1. Taxonomy (GTDB): domain Bacteria; phylum Margulisbacteria; class WOR-1; order O2-12-FULL-45-9; family O2-12-FULL-45-9; genus XYD2-FULL-41-8. Next base: position 20,041 of record MEUC01000044.1, read on the forward strand.
ACGCTTAAAAGAAGGGACAAATATTGGCTCGGATTACTTTGACGAAATGCTGGAGAGGATACGCGATATCCGCTCCAGCGAAAAACGGTTTTATCAGAAAATCAGAGATATCTATAAGTTAGCAGTAGATTATGATCCCAAAGCAGAAGAAACTCTGGAGTTTTTTAAAATAGTCCAAAATAAGCTGCATTTTGCTGTTTCAGGCAAGACCGCGGCAGAACTGATCACGGAGCGTGCAGATGCGTCCAAATTAAATATGGGCCTGACTTCATGGAAAGGCGCGAAAGTCCGCAAGACCGATGTTGTCATTGCTAAAAATTATCTCAATGAAAAAGAGCTGGAAGGGCTTAATCGCATTGTTAGTATGTATCTCGATTATGCCGAAGATCAGGCCAAACGCCAGCGGCAAATATTTATGCGGGATTGGCGCGAAAAACTGGACGGCTTCTTAAAATTTAATGAAAGGGACATCCTAGCAAATTCCGGCAAAGTTACCAAAGAAATTGCGGATAGACTGGCCAATGAACACTATGAGGCGTTCAATAAGCATCGTCAGGCAATAGAAGCGGAAGCAGAATTATTGACCGATGATGCCGAGTTGAAAATTATTGAACAGGACATTGAAAAAAAACGGGGCAGCAAATAAAAAAGATGAACGAAGCTGAAACACGAGCCGAATATGTTGACCCTAAGCTAAAACAAAGCGGCTGGGGTGAAGTAGAAGGATCAAAAATCCTGCGTGAACATCCCTTTACCGAAGGCCGCATCCGACCCGGTGGAGTTCGCAGTAATCCAGAAATTGCCGATTATATCTTGGTTTATAAAAATCAAAAACTTGCAGTTATTGAAGTAAAAAGGGTAGGATTGCCAGCCAGTGAAGGGGTAACACAGGCAAAAACCTATGCCGAAAAACTAAAAACTCCCTATACCTACGCTACCAACGGCAAAGAAATCTACGAGATCAATATGTTAACCGGACAGGAAGGCCCTGCTGATAAATTTCCCGGCCCAGAAGAATTGTGGAATAAAATTTACTCTACTCAAAACAAATGGAAAGAAAAGTTTGCCGATATACCGTTTGAAGATATTGGAAGGACGAAAACAGCCCGCTACTATCAAGAAATAGCAGTAAATAATGTTCTTAATGCCATCGCCGAAGAAAAAGAGCGAATCTTGCTTACCATGGCAACCGGCACCGGCAAAACTTTTATCGCTTTCCAGATAGCCTGGAAGCTTTTTCAAACACGTTGGAACTTAAAACGCAATGGTGAGCGACGCCCTAGAATATTATTCCTGGCAGATCGCAATATTTTGGCCGATCAAGCCTTTAATTCCTTTTCACCCTTCCCGGAAGATGCCCTGGAGCGTATAAAACCATTTGATATTCGTAAAAAAGGGAGTGTTCCCACTAGCGGCAATATCTTTTTTACTATCTTTCAAACCTTTATGAGTGGTCCCAACAATACGTCGTATTATGGCGATTACCCCAAAGACTTTTTTGATCTTATTATTATCGACGAGTGTCACCGTGGTGGCGCTAATGACGAATCAAACTGGCGTGATATTTTAGAATATTTTTCTCCGGCCGTTCAGCTCGGTTTAACCGCTACCCCAAAAAGAAAAGATAATATCGATACCTACAGGTATTTTGGTGAACCGGTCTATATATATTCACTTAAAGAGGGGATTGAAGATGGCTTTTTAACCCCTTTTAAAGTTAAGCGGATTCAAACAACCCTTGATGAATATGTCTATACCTCTGATGACCGGATTATTGAAGGGGAAGTGGAAGAAGGTAAAATATACGAGGAAGAAGATTTTAATAAGATTATTGAAATCAAAGAACGAGAAGCCAAACGAGTGCGAATTATCTTGGATGAGATCAATCAGAATGATAAAACAATAATCTTTTGTGCCGCCCAAGTTCACGCCGCAGCTGTCAGAGATTTAATTAACCAATATAAAGATAGTTCGGACCCTAATTATTGTGTCCGAGTCACAGCTAACGATGGTTTTCGGGGTGAGCAGTATTTAAGAGAGTTTCAGGATAACGAAAAGACCATCCCCACGATTCTAACCACTTCACAGAAGCTTTCAACCGGCGTGGATGCTCGTAATATTAGAAATATAGTCTTTATGCGACCCATTAAAACCATGATTGAGTTTAAACAGATCATTGGCCGTGGTACCAGGCTTTTTGATGGCAAAGAATATTTTACTATTCTCGATTTTGTAGATGCCTATAAACATTTTTCTGACCCGGAATGGGATGGCGAGCCGATTGATAATACGAAAGAAGAACCCCCAAAACCACCTCGAATTTGTCCTGTTTGTGGTAAAAAGCCTTGCGTTTGTGAAAAACTGCCACCAGACCCTCCACCGGAGCCTAGGAGGAGATTAAAGATTAAGTTGCGTGATGGTAAAGAACGTGAAATTCAACATATGGTCTCAACTTCTTTTTGGGGTGCGGATGGTAAACCAATTTCTGTGGAAGAATTTTTGCATAATATGTTTGGAGCCTTGCCGGATTTCTTTAAAAACGAGGCCGAGCTAAGACAAATATGGTCTAATCCAATTACCAGAAAAACGTTTTTGGAACAAATTTCTAAGCAGGGGTTTGGTCTTGATGAGTTGGAAACATTGCAGAAAATGATTGAGGCCGAAGATAGTGATCTATTTGACGTCTTGGCCTATGTCTCTTTTGCTATCCCGCCTGTTTCTAGGCTGGATCGGGTGGCTAAAACAAAGTCTGGCATTTTAAAAGGCTTAGGAGATGAGCAAAAGGACTTTTTGGAATTTGTCTTAGCAAAGTATATTGATAAAGGGGTAGAAGAGCTTGCCGAGGAAAAGCTGCCAACTCTATTGAATTTAAAATATAAAGCCATCGCTGATGCAGTTACAATCCTTGGAGAAGTTGAAAAGATTCGCTTAACCTTCTTTAATTTTCAGAAAAAGTTATATTTGAAGTCTAGCTCAGCGCTATAACATACCGATATAAACAATCTTTCCCTTAACGCCCTTCGCCCCCGCAGCCAAATATCGCCACTCTCCCATTTTTCGCAATGTGTTCCTTTCTCAGTCACAATGGTGACCTAAACCTAAACATCATGCCTTGTCATCTCTTAGTTGTGATGGCATAATTACCTTATCATGAGGATTGCTATAACTGGTGCAACTGGTCTTCTAGGGAGGAACCTGGTTTTTGAGATTATTAAGCAAAACATTAATAATCTTAATGATTTAGAAATAATTGTTCTTGGTCGTGATGAAAAGAACATGGTTCTTTCGGGCAGAATGAAATACATCTTGTTGGAGGATGGTTTTGATTATCTTGGCATACGTGACAAAGAAAGAAATCAAAAACTGGAAGAGATAAATAAGTGCATTGTTTCGATCTCTTTTGATCTGTCAAAAGACAAACTTGCTATTTCCGATGAAGATTTTGCAATTTTAAAAGGTAAAACAATTGATTATTTCTTTCACTTGGCTGCCCTTACAGATTTCAGAAATACCCCCAAAGTAAGGATCTCGCTTGATGAAATTAATATTAAAGGAACAAATCGAATCCTTAAATTAATTTCGGCTCTGGATATAGGTGAGATGATTTATGTTGGCTCAGCTTATTCCTGTGGCAATGCAAAAGGTTTGGTTAAGCCAGATCACGTAAATTTAGAGGGTAATTTCAGGAATTATTACGAGGAAACAAAATTAGTCGCCGAAAACAATTTCAAGAAGTATGCGGACAACCACAAAAAAAGATACCGTATATTCCGCCCCATTGGAATTTCTGGAAGATTAATAGAACAACCTATTGGTGCAACCTGTAAATATGATGTTTTTTACGGCTGGACAATTTTCTTTTTCAAGCAGAAGTATAAACATTTCGGAACATTCAATGATATCTATACTCATCCTTTAAATATTCCTGTTAGGATTTGGGCTAGTTTCAACAGTGGGCTGAATATTGTTCCTTCGGATTATGCCGCAAAATTAATGTATGCAGCCTGTATATATGCTGATCCCGGCCGACATTACCATTTAGTTAATGATATTGAAATTTCACACACGATTTACTTGAAAATCATACTGGATGACATTAACGTTAAAGGATATAGTTTTGTTGAAAAGATGCCAATGAATTTGAATCGGATTGAGAAATTCTATTATCAAACAGTGGGGAAGCTGTTCACGCCTTATGCTAATTGTGATTCCGTTAGCTATGATATTGAAAGCATTGTGCCAATAAGAAAAAAAATTGGTCTTGCTTGCCCACTAATGACACCAACAAATTTTAAACGGTTGATTGACTTTGCCAAAGTTCATTGTTTTGGTCTGGCAAGAAAAAAACTGACTTTTGGAGGTTGATTATTATGTTTGCAACAGGTTACAAAAAAACATTTCAAGCACATTTGGGTGATACTTCCGCATACGGCAATATTTTTTACATGAGCTATCATAGATGGATTGCGATCACAAAGGAAGATTTCTTTAACGAAAACGTAAGTGGGTTTTCCGATTTGTTTAAAATGGGAGGGATTAAACTCTTTGTCCTCAGATCTTCATTGAAAATGTTTGGTGAAGGTAGATTGCACGACAGGATCGAGGTGCAATTAACATGCAAGACCATAAGACGCGTAAGGGTGGAACTAGTTTTTAGGTGTTACAATCTTTCAGAAGAAAAACTAATTGCGGAATCTAACAATATCATCATTTTTGTAGACAAGGGAAATAAGCCCTTGGCAATACAAGACAAAATCAAACAAGCGCTCTTGTCGATTAAGGCCGAAGTGTGAATATTTTTTCCTTTTTATGCGCAATTAATGGCCTGCTTAATCTTGGTCTTGGGTCGTTCGTTTTCTTTAGTGGCAGAAAACGACTTTTAAATATTTACTTTTTTCTTTTTACCCTTTCTATAGCTGTTTGGAATATAGGTTATGCGTTAATGTATTTTACGCAGGATTTGAGTTTTGCCCTTTTTTTTGCTAAATTCGGCTCCGTAGGTATTATTTTTATCCCTTTAATGGGCAATCTTTTTGTTTTGCGACTTCTTCAAAAGAAAGAAAAGTTTACCAATATTTTTATTTTTGTTTATTCGCTTATGCTTTTAGCTCTTTTGTATAATGGCGGCTTTTATGCTGCTGTAACCCATCGATACTGGGGGAATTATCCGGTTGCAAATACTTTCAATTTCTTGAATATTATTTTTTTTGTTATAGTTTTTAATAAAATTGTAGTTCAGCTATGGGATGGTGTTCGTCGTGCAACAGGCGCAGAAAGGGTAAAAATTTTGTATGTGCTATTAGCTTTTGGGATTGGTAGTTTTGGCTTCATAGATTGGATTCCAAATTACTATGATAAGTTTTACCCGTTGGCGTTCATTCTCTCTTCTTCGTGGGTTTTTCTTATTGCCCTTGCTATCACAAAAACACGTCTCATGAATATTTTTGTTGCGATAAGTAAATCTGTTGCGTGGATTTTAACTGTAATTTTCTACGCGCTAATTTATCTTGGTTTGGTTTGGCTGCACCTCTCCCTTATATCGTCCCAGATCAATTGGTTGTTTTTAAGTTGGTCGATTTTATATGGTATCTTAGTTGGGGAAACCTTTAAGTTAACCCGCCTTCTCCTCCAAACCACCACCGACAAAGCTTTTGTGAAGGCTTCTTATGATCCTTCAGAAGTTCTGAGCAAAGTCGTTTCTTCTATTGCCAAAGCTGTCACCAGCAATGACATGGCCAAAGCAATCTTTCCTATCTTAGATGATGACCTTGATATTGCCAATGTCCACATCTACTTTTTGGAAACAAAAGCTAAAAACTACGTTGAATGGGATACAACCAACAATCAACCTAGCGCCAATTTATTATCAGCCACAAGTTCACTTGTGCAGCAAATGCTGGCACAAAAAAACATTGTTCCCTTTGATGGAAAAATCGCTATTCCTTGTATTAGCGATGATCAACTCTTAGGATTTTTTCTGCTTGGTAAAAAACGCTCTGAAGATGATTACACGGATGACGATTTTAAGATACTCAGATCCATTAGTGATTATGTTGCAGTTTCCCTAAAATATATTATTAAACGCTATGAGGACGTGATGTCTGACCTCTTCCGCGAAAAAGACAAGGTCGCCATTGCCCAACGAGAACTGGAAAAATCCCATCGCCTCCAACAGCTCGGCCAACTTACCGCCGGCATCGCTCACGAAATCAGAAACCCGATGATGGCCTTAAGCAGCCAGGCAGAGTTATTGCCGGAGAGATTGCAGGATAAAGAATTTCTGCTTTGGATCTCCAAAATGTTCCCGGAACAGATTTTTCGAATTTTAAATATTATTCAGCGTATGTTGAAATTTGCCCGAGCAAAAGAAGAGGGCTTGGCTCAAGTTGATGTTAATTGTGTACTGGAAGAAAGTCTTTCCTTGTTAGTTGGCAAGATTAAAGCCAAAGATATTATGGTCAAAAAGCATTTTGTTGCTGATCTTTTTATCCACGGCCATGCCGATAGCTTATCAGAAGCCTTTATCAATATCATCTTAAACGCCATAGAATCTATGAATAGTGAGGGTGAGTTAACTTTAAGCACAACCAAGGAAAACAATAACATTATTATCAAGATCAAAGATAGTGGCTGCGGTATCCCGGAAGATAAATTAGTAAATCTCGGTGATCCATTTTATACCACCAAGGATGAAGGAACCGGTTTGGGTTTATCAATCGCTTATAAAGTCATCGATGAGCATAACGGTAAAATTAAGGTTGAGTCTGCAGTAGGGCAGGGGACAACGTTTACAATTACTCTGCCAATAGAGTAATTGCCTTTGCTTGTTGAAAAAAATCTTTAGTAATTTGCAAACACTTTTCTGCCTGATCTTTAGTTGTTTGGTCTCCACCGGGATATCTCAATCTGGGATAAAGAGAATTGACATAAGCAATGTCATCAAATCTTTTATCCTGACTGGAATCCTTAAAAGCCTGTAAGAAAAGGGCGCTAATATCATGACTAAATTTAAACGTCTGTCCCTGTTTTAATAGAATAGCCTTGAGTAGCTTTTCAATTGCCTGGTGAGAATGATAAATAGCAATGTCGTAATTATCGCTTTCTCGCAGAATGATTCCGGCTGATTCTAAATCATTTTCTGCTCGCTGCTGCCATTCTGCAATAATCTTGGTTTTTTCTCGCTCAATCTCTGCGTTCATAAAGTATTTTACCTTTTTTGTCTATCTCGTATTGAATAGTTCCCCAAATATCTTTCCTTTTTTTAAATTCAGCTTCACTGAAGAATAATATATCAATAGGTTGAATAAAATTACCCAAAAGCTTGCGGATTTTAATGAATTCTTGGCTTTTGTCCCTAACGTTATCGTTTATTACACAAAGATCAATATCGCTGTCCTTATTAGTCTGACCCAATGCCCTTGACCCAAACAGAACCAAACGTTTTGGGTTGAATTTTTTGGCTATCTTACCAGCAATATCTTTTATCTCTTCTTCCATATTTTGTAATACCTACAACTGACTTGGATTATATCATCCTCAATTTACTTAATCCATCTTGCCGGTGACAATCTCTTCCAATTCCTCTACCGATATCTGACCCAGATCATAGTTTTTTTGTTGAAATAAGCCGCTAAAAATATCAATGCGTTTGGCTAATTTGTTATCAATCTTGCCCTTTGAGTATATCTCGGTTATCATGTCAGCCTTACGGCCGGTTGTGTCCATTGATCTTTTCTTTTCCAAAATGGTTTCAATTGCCTTAATTAAATCATCACGCTTAAAGGGTTTGGTAATATAAGAAACTGCTCCGCTTTGAAAAGCCTTCCAGGCGGTATCGGCCATATCAAGGGCGGATACCATAATTACTGCAGTAGTTGGAGTAGCCATCTTAATATCTACCAAGGCTTCCAGTCCAGACATCCCGGGCATCTTAATATCAAGTAAAACCACATCAAAACGACCTTCTTTTATTTTTTCAAAAGCATCTAGCCCCGAAACAGCTAACTCCACCTCGTATTTATCCCCCAATAAGTTTTTGATCGAAGTTCTGATAACCTCCTCATCATCAACTACTAAAACCTTGGCTTTCGACATATCTATATCCTCCATTTGTCATTTGTTGTTTTAAATTTGTCATTTAAATTGTCCCATCATTAAATTATCGTGTCAACCGGACGAATCAAATCATCTAAAATCTAACCATAGTCACATTCGTTAAATCATCTAAAACCTAACCCAAAATATGAGG
>MEUC01000045.1 GCA_001771545.1 candidate division WOR-1 bacterium RIFOXYB2_FULL_42_35
AATGTGACTATGGTTAGATTTTAGATGATTTGATTCGAAGATTTCACTTTTTGTTAAAATAGTTTATAATTGATAAATGCTGAAAACAACCCCGCTAATTGAAGAACACAAAAAACTCGGCGCCAAAGTTGTCCCCTTTGCTGGTTGGGAGATGCCTGTCTCTTATAAGGGGATTATCGCTGAGCATAACGCGGTCAGAACTTCTGTGGGAATTTTTGACATTGGCCATATGGGCTTAATTAAAGTCGTTGGCGATGGGGCTTTTGATTTCCTCCAAAAGGTCACAACAAACGATGTCTCCAAGCTAGCGCTTAATCAATGCCAATATTCTATTCTCTGCAACGAAGCCGGGGGGGCCATTGACGACGTTCTGGTTTACAAAATGCCTATGTATTGCTTGGTAGTTTGCAATGCATCAAATTTTGACAAAGTGATCTCTTGGTTAAGCTTTCAAGCGAAAAGTTTTAATAATGTTTCTGTTGGCCATTACAATGAATACTCTTCCCTCGCCCTACAGGGCCCCAGGGCAGAAGAATTAGCTAGCAAAGTTCTTAATGTCAATTTGTCGGATCTAAAACGTAACCGCACCCTCTGGTGGAGAGACATAATTATTTCCCGGACCGGCTATACGGGCGAAGATGGCTTTGAATTAATGGTCTCGAAAAAAGAAGTGGTCAAAATCTGGCAGATGTTTATTGAGGCCGGCGTTGAGCCTTGTGGGTTAGGCGCTAGGGACACCTTAAGATTAGAAGCGGGGCTCCCTCTTTATGGTCACGAATATGACGAAGAAACAACTCCCCTTGAGGCAGGATACTCCTGGGCAGTTAAATTCGACAAGGGCTCTTTTGTTGGCAAGGAAGCTTTGTTAAAAGAGAAAGAAAGTGGACTTAAGAAAAAGCTGGTTGGGCTTGCCCCAGAAGGCCGACAAATTCCACGGGCCGGAGACAATGTTTTTACCGGAGAAGATTTAATTGGAAAAGTTACCAGTGGAACCTTTTCTCCTACCCTAAAAAAGGCTGTTGCTCTCGCCTACTTAAATCCTCAAGAAGGCCAGTTAGGCAATTCTGTGGAAATAGAAATTCGCGGGAAAAGAATCCCTGCCAAAGTAGTTGCCAAAACCTTCTACAAGCGTTAAAATAATATCAATGCCATTCAGCAATTTAGATATAAAACGAATCTACTACTATGTCATCTGCGCCATGGCCTTTTTTGTTTTAATGTGGGGCACGGTTGATTTGGTCAGTTCCTCTATTGGCCTTATAAGACTGCCCTCTTCTCGATCCATCGGCGCCGATGAGACCGGAGGAAGTTCTTCTTTGTCGTTTGAAAAAGGGGATCAATACTTTGATTCCTATTACCAAAGCAAGATGTTGTCTGACCGACTTTGGGATAGCCTGGCCAGGGTTCTTGTCGGCGGCATGATTTTTGCCTACTGTAGAAAAACCGTCGAGAAAATGGAAAAACAAGCATGAGCGATTTAGCAATTCCTGCCGAAATAAAATATAGCGTGGACCACGAGTGGGTCAAAGTAGACGGCAACTCAGCCACAATCGGCATAACAGCTTTTGCTCAAGATCAACTTGGTGATATCGTCTATGTTGAACTTCCCCCCATCGGCAAAGAGTTCAAGGTTAAGGATGAGTTTGGCGTCGTAGAATCAGTTAAGTCTGTTTCTTCTCTTTTTTGCCCTGTCGCTGGAAAAGTAACCGCAATTAATGAGGGGCTAAACGGCTCTCCCGAACTAGTCAATGCCTCCCCCTATGAAAAAGCCTGGATGATCAAGGTTGAAATCGCCAATCCTGCTGAACTTGCCGGCCTTCTTTCTGCAGAAGAGTACAAAAAGCTCACAGAAGGCAAATAAGCCAATGGGCTACATCCCGAATACCGACCAAGACAAAGAAAAACTATTATCATTAATTGGAAAATCATTCGTCGAGGAACTTTTCTCGGATATTCCAGCTAAAATTAATAAGCCTATTCCTACTCCTGGTCCTATTCCTCCCCCTCTCTCCGAATCAGAATTGCTTGAAGAGCTAAAAATGTTAAGCGAAGAGAATACTGCCACAACTCCTTTTCTCGGCGGCGGCAGCTACAATCATTTTATTCCCAGCGTGGTTAAACATATTATCAACCGCTCAGAATTTTACACAGCCTATACTCCCTATCAGGCAGAGATGAGCCAGGGAATATTACAGGTAATTTTTGAATATCAAAGCATGATCTGTGAATTGACTGGCATGGATGTCGCCAACGCCTCAATGTACGACGGGGCAACTGCCCTGGCCGAGGCTGCCCTGCTTGCTTGTCGACAAACCAGGCGAACAGAAATTGTCGTCTCTTCAACTGTTCATCCCGAGTATCGCCAAGTTCTAAAAACTTATGCGAAAGGGGCCGACCTCGAAGTCCGCGAACTTCCCTATGACAAGAATCTCGGCACCACGATCCACGAGTCACAAGTCACGAATCACTCGGCCTGCTTAATTCTCCAGCAACCCAATTTTTTCGGCTGCATAGAGGATATCAAAGGCCTGGCCGAAAAGGTTCGCGCGGCTGGCGCGCTTTTTATTGTCAACGTTGATCCGATTTCTCTTGGCATATTAAAAGCGCCCGGAGACTATGGAGCAGACATTGTTATTGGTGAAGGGCAATCACTGGGCAACCCTCAAAGCTTTGGCGGCCCGGGGCTAGGGATCTTCGCGGTTAAGAAAAATCTAGTCAGGCAAATCCCGGGACGTGTTGTTGGGCAAACAGTTGATAGCGACGGCAAACGTGGTTTTTGTTTAACCCTACAAACCAGAGAGCAACATATTCGTCGGGAAAAAGCCACTTCCAACATCTGCAGCAATGAAGCCCATGCTGCCTTAGCTGCAACGGTTTATTTGTCGATCATGGGAAAGCAAGGTTTACAAAAAGTCGCGGAACTCTGTTTACAAAAAGCCCATTATCTTTTTTCAAAGATTCCCAGTACGCATTACGCATTTCCTAATTCTATTTTTTTTAAAGAGTTTGTAATTAAAACAGAAAAAAAGATCGGCTTGGATTTAGAACGTTTTTATCCTGAGCTAAAAGGTTGTCGTTTGGTTTGTGTAACGGAATTGGATAAAAAAGAAGCCTTAGACCAACTAGTTGCTAACCTCCTTGCGTGACAATGGTTTATCAATAATAAACCCCTCCCCACCCAGAACGACTTGTTCCTTGCCATTAATCAGAAGCTGGACCTTGTCGATCCCTGGGATATCTGTGGCAGTATAAACAATTTGGGCAACCATCCCCTGGACCCTAGCTGACCCTCCGCCATACTCTTCGAGTTTGTTGTTAAAATTAATGATTGCCAGATGGTCTTTTTGTTTAATGCTCAGAGCCTTTGTCCCTTTTGGGATCAAGGTAGAGAGTCCTTCCTGCTCCGGTCCGGCCAACAAGCTTCTAATTGCCTCGTTTAAAGGAGCCTCTGTTACCAGCAAGGGCCGTTCAACCGCAATGAGGCTATCTCCCTTAACAAAATAGATATTTATCGCCCTCCCCTCTTCTATGTTAAAACAGAGCTGGAAAACATAGAAGGCTAACCACAAAATAAGCCCCACAACCAGAGCTCTTTTAAGTAATTTTTGAGATTTTTTGAAACGAAGCTTTTTCATGGTGTAATTAGGGTAGCATTATGTGGGGATTAAGGTCAAGAGAAAAGGCTATTTCCCTTTGCGCGGTTTTCTCTTTGTGCTCGGCAATTTAGCTCTCTCTTCTTTAAGCTTTTCTATTAACTCAGCTTTGGCTTTTTGTTCTTCTTCTAAGGCTTTTTCCGCTTTTTCTGCGCTCTCTTCTTCGTCAACCACCCTGGCAATATCAACGATATAATCGTTGGTATCAAGGCGTTGAATTCTGACCCCTTTAGCATATCTGCCTTGAGTGGAAATCCCCGAGGCTTTTTGCCGGCTCATGGTTCCATTGGCAGTTACAAAGATCAACTCATCATCGGGATGAATAATAATCATTCTAGCGAGGGTATCGCTATCTCTCAGCTTAATAGCAATGTGTCCTTTGCCGCCCCGGCTCTGCGCGCCAAACTCATCGATCTTCATGCGCTTGCCAAAGCCTCCTTGCGAAATTGCCAACAAGTCGCCCTTTTTTTCTACAATATCCATGGAAACAACCTTGTCACCTTTGCCAACTCTAATTCCCCTGACGCCGGCAGCAGACCGCCCCATTGGCCGCACATAATCTTCGCCAAAACGAATCATTAAACCTTTGCTGGTTCCCAGTAGAATTTCTTTTTTACAATCGGTTTTGCGCACCCAGTGCAACTCATCCTCGCCCTTAAGCTTGATGGCAATAATTCCAGACCGCCGTACGTTTTCAAAATCATTGACCCCTACTTTTTTTACCACCCCACATCTGGTGGCCATAAACAAATACTCGCCCTCTTCAAAAGACTCAACCGGCACAGCGGCAGTAACCAATTCTCCTTGCTCAACCTGTAAAATGCTCGCCATCGCCTGGCCCTTGGCGGTTCTGCTAGCTTGCGGCAAATCAAAAACCTTTAACTTGAAAACCCTCCCCTTGTTGGTAAAGAACAAAATAAAGGAGTGGGTGGAACAAACAAAAAGTTTTTCGATTTGGTCTTCCTCTCGAGTGGCCATGCCGGATACCCCACGACCTCCGCGCATTTGGGCCTTAAAGCTTTTAACCGGCATTCTCTTCACATAACCATCTCTAGTAATTAGGATGGCTACTTTTTCCTCAGGGATTAATTCTTCTATGTTGATCTCTCTGGCCTCACCGGCAAATTCCGTTTTGCGCTTGTCGCCATATTTGGCTTTCATTTCCAAAAGCTCACTTTTAACCAGGCCCAATAACTTTTTGCGGCTCGTTAGGAGCTCTTTTAATTCTTTAATAAGCTTCTGGAGATTTTTGAAATCTTCTTCGATTTTATAGCGTTCCAGTTGAGTTAAGCGCTGCAGCTTTAAGTCCAAGATTGCTTGAGCTTGGAGCTTAGATAGTTTGAACTGAGAAATTAAGTCTTTACGCGCCTCATCAGGATTCTTGGCTTTGCGAATAAGCTTGATAATCTTATCAATATTTGCAACAGCAATAATCAAGCCTTCCAAAATATGGGCTTGCTCTTCGGCTTTCTTGAGATCAAACTTGGCCCGTCTTGTAACCACCACTTCCCGGTATTTGAGGTACTCTTGCAGCATCTGTTTAACGGTTAAAAGCTTAGGGGCTCCATCGACCAGGGCAACTAGGTTAACGCCAAAGGTAACTTGCATTTTGGTGCGTTTATAAAGTTGGTTCAACACCACATCGTGGCTAACATCTTTCTTTATTTCAATATATACCCGCATCCCCTCACGATCTGATTCATCACGCAGGTCAGAAATTCCCGAGATTTTTTTGTCTTTAACCTGGTTGGCAATCTCTTCGATTAACTCGGCTTTATTAACCTGATATGGGAGCTCCTTAATAATAATGGCTTCTTTGCCCCCCTTAACCCTTTCAAACTCCACTTTAGCGCGGAGAGTTATTAACCCTCGACCTGTGGTAAAGGCATCCCGAACCCCTTGCTTGCCACAAATTAAAGCTCCGGTTGGGAAGTCTGGTCCTTTAATTAAGGCCATCAGATCTTTTTCTGAGGTTTCTGGATTGTCGATTAGGGCTGCGGCTCCGTCAATAACTTCACCAAGGTTGTGAGGGGGAATATTAGTCGCCATGCCAACGGCAATCCCCGAAGAGCCATTGATTAATAAGTTGGGAACCTTGGCAGGAAGCACGCTGGGCTCCTGGAGGGAATCATCAAAGTTAGGAGTAAAATCAACGGTCTCTTTATCGATATCGGCCAACATTTCCACCGCAATTTTTGACAGCCTGGCTTCAGTATAACGCATGGCAGCAGCAGAATCGCCGTCAACGCTACCAAAGTTACCCTGGCCATCAACCATCATGTAGCGCAGAGAAAATTCTTGTCCCATCCTAACCATGGAGTCATAAACCGCTGTGTCACCGTGGGGATGATATTTACCTAAAACTTCACCGACGATTCTAGCTGATTTTTTATGGGGCTTGCCCGGTTGCAGTCCCAACTCATCCATGGCAAAAAGAATTCTACGGTGAACCGGTTTTAGTCCATCGCGAACATCTGGCAGCGCCCGTCCAACAATAACCGACATCGCATAGTCAATGTAGGAAGATTTCATTTCTTCTTCGATGGTGGTTTGTAGAACCCTGGGAATAAAGTCTGTTTTAGGGACGTCTTTAATTGTTTCTTTCTTTCTTCTTGCCATGTTTCTACCGCATTATACTATTTATTTGTCGCTTCTTCAATGGGCCGTTACCGTCGACAAGTTGGCCTTACACATCAAGTCTTTTTACTTGTTTGGCGTTTTGTTCGATAAACTCACGTCGCGGCTCCACCTCGGAACCCATTAAGACTTTAAAAATTTCATCGGCGACTTCCGCATCTTCCAGCTTTACTTGTAGCATCGTTCTTGTCTCGGGATTCATGGTTGTTTCCCACAATTGATCGGGATTCATTTCTCCTAACCCTTTGTAGCGCTGTAAATGAAGGCCTTCTTTGCCAATTTCTTTGAAGATGCTTTCCAGTTCTTTTTCATTATAGGCATAGCGATAGGTTTTGCCTTTGCCGACTCTATAAAGTGGGGGCTGGGCAATGTAAACCTTGCCAGATTCGACTAGTTCGCGAGCATAGCGATAAAAGAAAGTTAATAATAATGTTCTAATGTGCGAACCGTCAACATCAGCATCCGTCATAACTACTATTTTATGGTAGCGTAGTCTTTTATCCATCTCTTCCTTAGATAGGTCGGTTTCTTTGTCGTCACCACCTTGCCCCTCGCCCCTTAAGCCAGAAATAACTCCTGACCCAATGGCTGTAATCATAGTGCGGATTTCGTTGTTGGCTAGAATTTTATCGAGTCGAGCTTTTTCCACGTTAAGAATTTTTCCTCGCAACGGCAGGATAGCCTGGAAACGACGGTCTCGGCCTTGCTTTGCTGAACCGCCTGCGGAATCTCCCTCAACCAGAAATAACTCACACTCTGCCGGATTGCCGCTGGAACAATCTGCCAGTTTGCCAGGAAGTGTTGATGTTTCCAAAGCTGATTTTTTTCTTTCTAATTCCTGGGCTTTCCTTGCTGCGGTTCTAACCCGTAGTGCAACCAATGATTTTTCAATTATTCCCTTGGCTGCTGCTGGGTTTTTTTCTAAAAAAGCTCCCAGGTTGTCCATCACTATTGAGTCTACCAATCCTTTAACTTCTCCGTTGCCTAATTTGGTCTTTGTTTGTCCTTCAAATTGTGGGTTGGGAATTCTTAGGTTGATTACGGCTGTCATCCCTTCCCTAACGTCTTCACCAGAAAGAGCTTCGTTTTCTTTTAATAATTTATTCTTACGGCTGTAATTGTTGATGGCCTTGGTTAGGGCAGATTTAAATCCACTTAGATGCGTCCCCCCCTCCTTGGTACGAATACAGTTGACGTAGGAATAAATGTTTTCGTCGTAATAGTCTTTGCAATGCTGCATAGCAATTTCCACAAAGATCTGTTCTTTTTCTTGGGTAATGTAGATCGGCTTGGCATAGGCAACGGTTTTTTTCTCGTTTAAATATTCAACAAACTCGGTTGCGCCGCCCTCATAATGGTAGGTTTCCGATTTCCCGCTTCTCTCATCGCTAAAAACGACCTTTAGACCTTTGGTTAAAAAGGCCACTTCTTGCAAGCGGTGTTTGACAGTGCCGAACTCAAAATCGAGTTCGGTGAAAATTTGTTTGTCCGGTTTAAAGGTTATTGTTGTACTCGTCTCTTCGGAATTGGTTTTGGTAACCTTTTCTTTGTTTGGCTCGCCTCGCTCAAATTTTTGCGTATAAGTTTCTTTGTCCCGGTGAATTTCTACTTCCATCCATTCGGAAAGTGCATTGACGCAGGAAACGCCAACCCCATGAAGTCCCCCAGAAACCTTGTAAACAGAGTCGCCAAATTTCCCTCCGGCGTGCAAAGTTGTTAAAACCACTTCACAAGCCGGTCGCTTTGTTTCTGGATGAAGGTCAAAAGGAATGCCGCGGCCATTGTCTTTCACCGTCACTGTGTTCCCTTTGTGAATTGTAACCTCAACCGTGTCGCAGTGTCCGGCCAGGGCTTCGTCTACGCTATTGTCAACAACTTCATAAACCAAATGATGTAAACCCGCTTTGCCTGTAGAGCCGATGTACATAGCCGGTCGTTTTCTAACCGCCTCGATCCCTCCAAGAATTTTTATTTGTGAAGCATCATAATTTGTGGCTTTTGTTGTTTTTTTATCTGTCGTCATGCGATCTCCTTCCTGTTTTAAGTAGATTTAAACCTGATGTCCCTAATAATTTCTTCCCCTGCCCGTTCGTTAAACTTTATAATCATTTCTTTTTTTAAATACGATAGTTCTTGGGCCCAGACCGGGGTTGAAGTAGAAACAAAAAGTGTTTGATTACTAATTTTAATCGCGTCGGTGTTGTTGCTAATTCTTTCGTCAACAATTTCTTTCCACAAAGATAGCGAGGAACAAGCTTTTACGGTTCTGGCCACCCCACTGTCTATCTTTTCAAAAATATCCGAGAGCTTTGTCGCCATTAAGCCGCCTCTTGAGTGCGGATGGGCATAACAATATAAAGAAATTCGCCTTTTTCGCTTTGTTTAATAACCCCAGGTCCCAGGGTTTCTGTCAGCTCTACAACCACACTGTCTGTTGTAACTGTTTTTAACATGTCTGTTATTAAACGTATATTAAAAGCGATCTGAAATTTACTGTTGCCTTTGATTTCTGCTTCAATAATTTCATCAATACTGCCAACGTCCGGTGTGCTGGCAACTAAATGAACCTCTCCGTCTTTTGTTTCAAAACGAACAATGTTGGCTGAGCCAGAAGCTACCACTGCCGCCCTCTCCGCAGCTTCTAAGAAATTTTTTGTTTTTACAACCACCTTCGTTGAGCTCTTTTTAGGAAAAACTTGTTTATAGTCGGGGAATTGGCCTTGAATTAACCTGGATACCAAATAAACCTCTTTATATTTAAAGGCAATCTGATCTTTAGAAATAGTTATTTTAACTTCTCCTTCTGCATCCGAAGAATCAATAATTCTAGCAATCTCCTGTAACGCCTTGGCCGGAACAATGGCCGATATCTTTACCTCTTCATCCAACTTAATTTTCTCGCTTCTTTTAACCAGTCGATAACCGTCTGTGGAAACCATTCTGACGTTTGAGCTGTCACCGGTCATACTGCCTTTGCCTACTTCAAGTAAAACCCCAGTTAACACATATTTATCTTCATTGCTTGATACCGCAAATATTACCTGTCTAATCATACCAATAAACACCTGTGCATCTATGTTGAAAGACTTTCCATCTTTAACTTTTGGCAACATTGGAAATTCATCGGGCGGAAGAATGTTGATATTAAAAAATGAATTATTATAAGAGACTCGCATAGCCCCTTTTTCCATGAGTTTAAAAGAAATATTACTTTCTGGTAGTTTCGAAACTATTCCTGCAAATGTTTTTGCCGGAATTAAGGCTGCCCCTTCTTTTTCTACTTTAGCCTCAAGTCCTAATTCAATCCCAATTTCAAGATTATTAGCGGAGATTTTTAAGGTGTTCTTTTTTGTCTCAAAAAGAAGATTGCCAATAATTGGTAATGTGCTTCTGGTAGCTACAATTCTATCAACAGCAGAAACCCCTGTTTGTAATTTTTTTCTTTCACAAATAAACTCCATTATAATAACACCTCCCAATAGTTTTCCACTTATGTACCCGTCCTAGTATTATAATATATAATTAATAGTATTAGTAGAGGCTGTGGAAATGTTAATAACCGCCCTTTTTCTTGTTTATATAACAAAACATTTCCACAAGGCACAAGGATACATTGTGGAAAACAATTTTACCGGTCTTTTTGTTAACACTTATCCCCAGCTAAGGGGTATAACTTTTTAACCTATTGGTCAGCTGGGTTACGACTTCCCTAACAGCAGTATTGTTCTTAATGCCAGATCTAATTTTATCACAAGCATGCATAACCGTTGTGTGATCCCTGCCACCGAATTCCCCACCTATCTTAGGCAGGGAAGCCCCGGTTAGCTCTCGACATAAATACATGGCAACCTGTCGAGCAGTAGCTATTTCTTTCGTTCTAATTTTAGCTGAGAAATCATCGATCCGTACATTATAAAATTGCGCAGCAACCTTCTTAATGGTGCTGATCGTTAAGCCGGATTTATTTTGCCCGTGAGCATAGAGATCTTTGAGGGCCTGGTCAACCAACTGAATATTAATGTCGCTAGCATTTAACGAAGCAAAAGCTACCACCCTAATTAGGGCGCCCTCAAGCTCACGAATATTAGAGACTATTTTGGAGGCAATATATGAATATATTTCATCCGGAAGAGCCAGCTCACTTAATTCGGCTTTTTTCTGTAAAATAGCAATACGAGTTTCAAGATCAGGCGGCTGAACATCGGCGATTAATCCCCATTCAAATCTGGAACGCAATCGCTCTTCCAACGTAGGTATTTCCTTTGGTGGGCGATCAGAGCTAACCACAACCTGCTTTCCAGCCTCATAAAGGGCATTGAAGGTATGGAAAAATTCTTCCTGAGTTCTTTCTTTGCCAGCTAAAAACTGGATATCGTCAACCATAAGAATATCAATATTTCTATATTTATTTCTAAAATATAAGGTTTTGTCGTCTCGAATCGAGCTGATTAGGTCATTGGTAAAAGTCTCAGAAGTGATATAAAGAGTTCTGGCCCGCTGTTTTGAACTGGCAACATGGTGACCAATAGCTTGCATCAGGTGAGTTTTTCCCAGCCCTACCCCACCATAAAGAAAGAGCGGATTATAGGCCTTAGCCGGGGCTTCTGCTACTGCCAAGGCCGCAGCATGGGCAAAGCGATTGCCATGGCCAACAACAAATGTATCAAAAGTGTAACGAGGGTTTAAGCAAGCCGGCCCAGGACTTTTTGTCTCTTTTATGTCGCGTTCTGACGAGATCTCCAAAGGAGGAGTGTTAAAAAGATCTTTGTCGCCAACAAAAAAGACTACTCTTTTAATTTCGGGATAAATACTGCGAACCTCTTGCTCTAGAAGAGTTACGCAATGTTTTGATAACCAGTCTTTTACTAATTGATTTGGAACAGCAATTTCAAGGGCCAGATTAGAAATTGATAGTGGCTTAGTCGAAGAGACAAGAGCCTCAAAAATTGGCTTGTTCAAACTTTTTTCCAGCGTAGGAACAACTTGAGCCCAAAGAGCATTAATATTGTATTCTGAATTCATTATAAAGTTATCCACATGGCGACTTGTCCCAACCCAGCCAACAGTTTAAAATGCGCTATTAAAGGAAGAATCTACTTATATTATTGCGAAAAAGTCGACTTATGCACAAGATATCCACAACGCAAAAATTGTGTGGATTACTTAATCTTTCCAAGCTTTGATTAGTGAATTATAGCAAAGCTTAAATCTTATAGCAAGATAATTTTCTTTTGTTGACATAATTCCTAGCAAACAGTATAATGACTGACGACAGAAAAAAAAGAAATAAAGCGAGGAACTCTGATGGTAAAAAGAACCTTTCAGCCTAAGCGTCGTCGGAGAAAGCGAAAACATGGCTTTCGGGCTAGAAACAAAACTAAAGGAAGTCGCAGGGTATTAACGAAAAGAAGAAAAAAAGGTAGAAAACGGCTTGCTGCCTAAGAAGTTTAGTTTGTCAAAAAAAAGCGATATAGAGGCCGTAAAAAGTGAGCGGAGAATAACTGGGGAAAGTCCCCTGCTTTATTTTGTCGCTAAGAAAACCCAAAACGAAAAATCACGCCTTGCAGCGGTATTGCCGAAGCGCCTTGGGAAGGCCGTTTTTAGAAATAAAATAAAGAGGCGCCTTGCTAGTGCCTTTATGAGGTTAATTGGCGAGTTTGTTTTTCCGGTTGATATAGTTGCTTATCCAAGGACCGATGTAGCCTTGGTCCCCTTTGAAGTCTTAGTTGAACGGCTCAAACAGGCCCTTGTTAAGCAAGGAATACTATAAACAGTGATAAATATTGTTAAAAATTTGTTGTCTTTATATAGAAAAACAAATATTTTCTCTGGGCAATGCCGATATTATCCGAGTTGCTCACATTATGCGGAGGAAGCAATTGACAAATATGGTTTAATAAAAGGCTTTTTTTTGGCGTTAAAACGCTTAATTAGATGTAATCAGCTGTTTTCAGGTGGATTTGACCCGGTTCCGTAGAAAAGTGCGATTTTTGGCTTTATTATAATAAAAACAAGTAATTTGAAAATGTTTCACGTGAAACATTTTATTAAATATTGATTATACGGGAGGTAGATAAATGGCGTTTCTTTCGAACATTATGCTGGAGGTATTAAAGTTTTTCTATGTTGTTGGGGGCAACAATTATGCCTTGGCCATTATTTGGTTAACAGTTGCGGTAAACCTCGCCCTTTACCCCCTTACCCTATCATCCATAAAGCAAATGTCTGCTATGCAGCGGGTTCAGCCGCGCATGCAAGAGCTACAAAAGAAGCACAAAGAGGATCCAAAGAAGCTACAGCAGGAAATGATGGATCTTTACAAGAGCGAAAAAGTCAATCCTGTCGGGGGTTGTCTCCCTGTCCTCCTTAAGATCCCATTTTTCTTGGCGTTGTTTTTTTCCTTACAAAGCAAAGAATTTCACGCGCTTCTTTCGGATCCTGGAGTTAACTCAAGTTTCTTGTGGATTAAAGACCTTTCTAAGCCGGAATTTTTGTATTTTTTTGGTTTCAAATTACCAAGTTTTGCTTTGTTAATAGGAATTTCTACTTATTTTATGCAAAAAACTATGCCAACAGCTCAGGCTGGTGGCTCTGCTCAGATGATGACCATGTTTATGCCTCTCTTTATAGCCTTCATTTCAATCAACTTTCCAGCTGGGGTACAGATATATTGGATAGTTTCAAACTTAATGGGCGGAATTCAGCAACATTATATTTCTAGCAAAAAGATAGTTCCGAATAAGAAGTAAAAAAGGAGACAAATAATGAAAAAAGCTAGAATGAAGGGAAAGTCGGTTGATGAAGCAGTTGAATCGGCGCTAGCAGTTCTTGGGGCGAAAAAGGAAGAGGCCACAATTAAGGTTATCTGTGAAGGAAAGTCGGGGATGTTGGGAGTAATTGGAGGACAGGAGGCAGAGGTTGAGGTAATGGTAGCAGGAGAACTAAAGGATGATGCTAAGCAGATTTTACAGGAAATTCTTGACCATATGAAGTTTCTTTCTATGGTTGAGACTAACGAATCAGAGGACGGAGTTAAGCTGAATATTAAGGGTGAGGACATGGGTAGGATTATTGGTAAGGAAGGCGCAACCTTAATGTCTCTGGAAATATTGCTACGAGCCATGCTTGGTCGAATGAAAAACGAAAGCGTTAGAATCAGTGTTGATGCCGGGGAATATAAAGATAAAAGAAAAACAGCCCTAGAAAGGTTGGCTTGTGATGCTGCTGACGAAGTATCGAAAACTGGCATTGAAAAAGCTTTGCCACCAATGAATCCAGCTGACAGAAGAATAATTCATATGGTTCTAAAAGAAAGAAAAGACGTATCAACAATCAGTCGCGGAGAGGGTAGGGATCGCCGCCTGGTAATAAATCCACAATAGGAATGTTTCATCCGCCTTCGCAAATGTTTCACGTGAAACATCCGGCTCCGGCGGACAAGCGTGAAACAGATGATTAATTCTAAGCTAGAAACAATTGCTGCGATTGCTACTCCGATTGGGGTAGGAGGAGTTGCAGTTATTCGAATAAGTGGTCAAAAATCCAAAGACATTCTTAAAAATATTTTTCCTTCTTTCACAAAAATACTCAGCCACAAAATGTTAAATGGTTGGATTGTTGATCCAAAAAAAAGAAACAAAGTTGACAGGGTTATGGCTTGTTTTATGCGCGCACCAAAAAGCTACACTGGTGAGGATGTTGTTGAAATTTATTGTCACGGTGGGGTGGCTGTTGCTAATAAAATTTTATCTTTAATTTTTTCTTCAGGGGCGGTTATCGCTAGTAGGGGAGAGTTCTCTAAGAGAGCTTTTTTAAACGGGAAATTTGATCTTATTCAGGCTGAAGCAATACTAGATTTAGTCAAGGCGCCAACAGAAAAAGGTGCTGGTTATGCCGTTTCCCAGCTCGAAGGAAAACTATCGAAAACTATTCAGGGACAGCGTAGCGAGCTTGTTGGATTGCTGGCTCAGGTTGAAGCGCAGATTGATTTTGCCGATGACATGCCACCCTTAAATTTTGCTGTTTTTACAAGGAAAACCAAGGGCGTTTTAAAGGCGATAGAAAACCTTGTTAATGCCGGTTATGGGGGCAAAATCTTTCGTCAGGGAGTATCTGTTGCAATTGTTGGCAGGCCGAACGTTGGGAAATCCAGCCTGTTAAATGCCTTGCTAAATGAGGAGCGAGCAATCGTTACAGAGGAGCCAGGAACAACAAGGGACAGTCTTGTGGAACAGATCAACTTAGATGGTTTGGTTGTTCGTTTAATAGACACTGCTGGTCTTCGTAGCCCAAGAAGCATGGCAGAAAAAGCTGGGATAAAGCGGGCCCAAAAAGAGGTTCTTTTTGCGGATTATTTAATTGCTGTTTTTGATAGATCTCAAAAAATATCAAGCCAAGACGAAGCAACAATCTTAGCCATTAAAAACAAAAAAGGGTTAGTGGTTTTAAACAAAACAGACCTGCCAGAACAGTTAAAAAGTGAAAAAATAAACAAGAGCCTGTCTCAGTGGAAGGCAATAAAAATTTCCGCACTTTTTGGACAAGGAATTCCTAAGCTTGCAAAAGAGCTTAAAAAGTTGATCTTAAAAGATAATGGGGTTTCGCAAAACACGGTAACATTTCTCAATGCTAGACATTTAGAATGTCTTCAAAGGGCAGGGGAAGCTCTTAAGAGAAGCCTTTCAATAATCAAGCAGGGGTCTTCCCCTGATTTGTTGGCCCTGGATATAAAGGCAGCTATTTTGGCCCTGAGAGAAGTCTCCGGAGCCGAGGTTTCTGATGAGGTTATTAACGAGGTCTTTGATCAATTTTGTGTTGGCAAGTGATACCCGGATTAGCTCGGATCGGGAAGCGGAAGTACACGGACGCACACGAAATAGAGCCTGTGGATAAGCCTGTGGATAACTAATGTCGTTGTTCTTAGTGAATATAGTTTAGCTGCTATCGAATATCCCCTGGTTTATTTATAAGAATACTGATCTTGTCAAAGCCGAGGAGTAATATTTCGACCCCCCTCCCCGAATTTGTATGCAAATATGTATCCAAGACTATCTGACCAATGGCGCGACATCTAAACAAGGCAGTTTGTAACTAAGGCTAAATTATCGACGATTATTATTGTATTTGTCGACGACAAATACAAGGGCAAGCCGTGTTTTTGGCGGACTTAATTGTCTGGAAGGATGGGGGAGGACGCTTTTGTTCTTGATTCGGGCTACTCCGCTGTATTAAATGGGAAACAAGAGAGAGGAAGAATGATAATCATGTAAAAAATGGCGGGAACCACTAGCTAATCTCATTCTTGAGACTAGAATAGAGCCGGACTTCCTGTTTTTGGCTAAAACAAAGGCAAACTTCTTATCCACAGAGAGAGAAGGGCCTAATGTCGAAAGATTCTCATAAGGTCATTAACGGTTAGTAGGGCAAAAAGTCCTAAAAAGACGAAAAGACCGATCGAATGAATCTTATTTTCTAGCTCAATTGGCACGGCCTTGCGGCGCACAAATTCCAACCCTAAAAAGAATAAACGACCCCCATCTAAAGCAGGCAGGGGCAACAGGTTTAACACAGCCACATTAATACTAAAGAAGGCCAGGAAGCCTAAAAGAGCAAGAAGCCCACTTTGAGCATATTGCCCAGTTATTTGGGCAATTCCAACTGGACCAGCCAGATCCGCCAAAGCAAGCTTACCAACCAGTAGGCGGCCAAAAAGCACCAAGATAACCATAACTAGGCCTAGGGTTTGTTGCAGCCCACTGTAAATGGCCACAAGTGGATTGACCTTTTTATAGGTAGCCTTAAGCGCAAAACCGATGAGGCCAGCCTTGAGGCGTGTGTTGTACTGAGGGGTTGCCTTAATTAAGAGTTCTTGGCTATTACGTCCAATTTTTAAAGCCAACTCTTTGCCCTGGTTTTCATGAATAAACTTGATAGCGTCTTCAGGTTTTGAGTAAGTTTCTCCGTTGATCATTAGTAAACGATCCCCGGGTTTAAGACCAACTTTGGCAGCTTCGGATCCGGGGGAAATTGTAGAGATCTCATTGGAGATTCCAGTTGGAATTCCCATGATCATAAAAATCAGACTAAAAATTAAAAAGCCACTGAGAAGGTTCATTAAGGGGCCAGCAATTATGGACGTAACCTTCTTGCCAAGGCTTTTATTGTAGAATTTTTCATTCTCCGGGGTCTCTTTTTCTTGTGGATCTTCGGTGTTAATGCCAGCTATATTGATGTAGCCCAAAATAGGCAACAAGTTAATTTTATAGATTGTCCCGTTCCGCATGGTTGAAAAAATAGTTGGGCCAAAGCCAAGTCCAAATTCGTGCACCCGAATGCCGGCACGCTTCGAGGCAATTAAATGACCGCCTTCATGGACAATGGTAATAATCGAGAAAACGAATAAAAACGCTATGATAGTTATGAACATGCTTTTTCTACCTCCTCAGCTAATTGCAAACATTTAAGCCCGGCTGTTGCGCTGACCTTTGGTGACTGTCCCCTTTTTATTGCCAAAACAAAATCCATTAACTCAGCGGTTAGCTGATCATATTGTTTGGTAAAATGAGAGCTGGGGCTGATGTGTTCCAGTGTTCGCACATAAACGTTTTTGCTTAAAAGATCCGCTTCATATAGGGCCTTGTCGGTCGTCACCACGATCTTTCTTGTTTTAGAGCCAAAAACTCGATCAGCATCTATTTTGGCAATGGTTCCAGTTCGAAAATAAACAGTGGCATTAACCTTGTCTAACATGGTTGTTTTGACCTTTTCACCGATCACCTTTAGGCTCTCGATCTCATCGTTGCCCATCAGGGTTAGCATTAGATCAAGGTCATGAATCATCATGTCGATAATAACATTTGCATCAGTTATCCGTTCAGGAAAGGGACTCCGTCTTTTAATATCAAGACCAAGGATCTTTTCTTTTTTGATCAGCTTGGCCAGCTCAACAAAGGCCGGGTTGAAACGTTCAATTAGGCCAACAGCAAGAGGCAGGTTTTTTTCTTTAGCCAAAACAACAAGTCGTTGGGCTTGTTCGGATGTTTTTGCTAAGGGTTTTTCAATAAGAGCTGGCTTGCCTGCGCTTAGACAGTCTTTGCCAACCTCAAAATGACTGGCCGTAGGACTAGCAACTATAACAGCATCAACAAAAGGGAACAACTCGTGATAGTTGGTAAACCAAGGGACCCCGTGTTTTTCTCCAACTTCTTGAGCGGTTTTTTCATCGAGATCGGCGACTGCCCCAAGACTTAATCCTCTGGTATGAGCGGCAACGCGGGCATGGTGTTTCCCCATAACGCCTAGGCCAATTACTCCAAGTTGGAAAACTTTTTTTTTGCTCATTTATTATAGAATTTTTTTATTGCCGCGCAGATTTCAGCAATCTCTTTTTGCTCAAGCTCCGGGAAGATAGGGAGGGAAAGAACTTGGTTTTGCGCAGCTTCGCTCTCTGGCATGTCCCCAGGCTTGTAGCCCATAAATTGATAAGCTTCTTGCAGGTGTAAAGAGATGGGGTAGTAGACCATGCTAGGAATATTCCGGTCTTGCAAATATTTGTGAAGAGCATCCCGATCTTCGATTCTAATTGTGAATTGATTATAAGTATGTTTTGTCCCTTGGGGCTCCTCTGGCAAGGAGATTTCTTTAATCTCTTTCAAGGCCTCAACATATTGTTTGGCATTTTCTCGTCGAGAAAATAAATAGTTTTCCAACAAAGGCAATTTAACCTTTAGAACAGCGGCTTGGAGGGCATCTAAGCGACTGTTAAAGCCAATCTCTTCATGGTGGTAGGTTTGGTGGCAACCGTGATTTCTTAAAGCAAGTAATTCTTTGACAATTTCTTCGCTATCTGTTGTGATCATTCCTCCGTCGCCGAAGCAGCCTAAATTTTTGGTGGGAAAAAATGAAAAGGCGCCCAAACCAAAAGAGCCAACTTTTTTTCCTTGGAATTCTGCGCCAGCTGCTTGAGCACAATCTTCTATTACTTTTAAATTATGTTTTTTAGCAATAGCCATTATTTTGTCCATTTCCGCAGCTAAGCCATATAAGTGGACAGGCAGAATTGCCTTTGTTTTGTTAGAGAGCTTCCCTTCAATTTTAGAGACATCTATATTGAATGTTTTTGGCTCTATGTCGGCAAAAACAGGAGTTGCTCCGCAATAAACAATTGCTTCGATTGTAGCCACAAAGGTGAAGGGGGAGGTGATAATTTCATCGCCAGTTTTTATTCCAGCGGCACGAAGGGCTAGGTGAATGGCATCGGTTCCGGAAGCAACTCCAACAGCATGTTTTGTGCCGCAATATTTGGCAAACTCTTTTTCAAGGTCAGAAACAACTTGGCCTAAGATATAGCGTCCAGAATTAATAACATTAGAAATAGCAATGCTCAACTTATCTTTAAGTTCGCTATTCTGACGAGTAATATCAAAGAAATTTACAGCCATAACGAACGTTATTATATCATTATTGAATATTCGTCGCAAACGGGCTATAATATGACAATGTACCGACCAGAAATTAAAGTTTTAGACTGCACGATCCGCGATGGCGGCTTAATAAATGACCACAATTTTGAAGATGGCTTTGTTAAAGCGGTTTTTACCGCCTTAGCTGCTTCCGGTGTTGATTATGTGGAATTGGGATATCGCAACTCAGATAAAATATTCTCTCCAGATAAATTTGGCAAATGGAAATTTTGTGACGAAAAGCATTTAAAGAAAATTGTTGACGGCATTAAAAACCCACCCCAACTTACTACCATGGTTGATATTGGCAGGGTTGATCTAGGTTCAATCCCCAAAAAGAAAGACAGCGTTGTCGACGTTATTCGGGTAGCTTGTTATGTTAAAGACATTGACAAAGCAATAGACTTAACCAAACGATTCACCGATAAGGGCTACAAGACAACCGTTAATGTAATGGCAATCTCTACAGCCTTGCAGCCAGCTTTAGAAGAGGGGTTGTCGGACTTGTCCGAGGCTCCGATCATGGCTGTTTATATTGTTGATAGTTTTGGGGCCTTGTATTCGGAACAAGTTCATTTTCTGGTTAACCTCTACAAAAAATATTTAAACCCAAAAGGAATTGAGGTTGGTTTTCATGCTCACAACAACCAACAACTAGGTTTTGCCAACACAATTGAAGCAATACGTAAAGGCGCGAACTATTTAGATGCAACTATTTATGGCATTGGTCGAGCAGCGGGGAATTGTCCCTTAGAATTATTATTGTCTTTTCTTAAAAACCCCAAATTTAACCTTGAGCCTGTTTTAGAAGTAATTGAGAAAGAGTTTTTGCCGTTACGCAAAGAAATTGAATGGGGCTATATTTTACCCTACATGATTACAGGGGTATTAAACAGGCATCCAAAAGCTGCCATGGCTTTTAGAAAAACAGCTGATAAAGACAAATCTGCACTTTTCTACCGCGATCAGTTAGCAGAAGAAGACGCTGCCTAAATGATTCTTGGAATCATCCGCGGAGCCACAAAATCTATTTTGTAGAAAATTCTAAAATAGATTTGGCCGCTCTGGCAACAACCCCTGGATCTCCCAGCTTGTCCTTTAAGGTTGAAAGAGCAGCGCGTATGGCTTGTTGTTTCTCGGGGTCCTGAAGAATGCCTAAGGCTTCGTTGGCAATGGTTTTTGGATTAGCAGCTGCCATAACTAATTCTGGAATTGCCTTTTGTTCTAGTAAAATATTGGGCATGCTAAAGTAAGGCATCTTTTCGCCAATTTTTAAAATGTATTTTCCTACAAAATAGGTTAGGGGAGACAATTTATATACCATTATATTAGGAACCCCAAGAAGAGACGCTTCCAGATTAATGGTCCCAGAAGCGCAAATTGCCAAGTCAGCTCCAGCCAGAATGTCATAGGTTTGGCCAACTACTGCCATAGGCCGAAAATCTTCGCTAATGTAGCTGAAAATCTTTTTAATCATGGTGGTTGAAGCTGCGGGGATGACAAACTCTGCGTTAGGGATGGCAGCTTTAATTTTTTCTCCAGTCTGAAGAAGGATTGGTAACAAACCTTTAATTTCTTGGGAACGACTGCCAGGACAAAGCGCAATAACTGGATGAGCGGTTTTTTTAGCAGCAGCCTTAACAATATCAATCAAGGGATGACCAAAATAAACCGAGTTCGCCCCCGCTTGTTTGTAGATAGCGTGTTCTTTTTTAAAAATAGAGATAATTAGATCAATTGTTGCTGCAACTTTTTTGACGCCCTTAGCTGTGCCCCACAACCATTCCTGTGGAGCGATATAGTAAACGGTTTTGATGCCTAGTTTTTTGGCTGCCTTGGCTAACGGCATATTGATACCCTGAGAATCAACTAAGATAAGCAAGTCAGGGCGTTCTTGTTTCATCAAGGCGACCATTTTTCGGTAGGCCAGATAAACAGGCAAAATATTTGGCAGGGCTTCGAAGATTCCTATTGTCCCGCGTTTGCTGATGTCGACTTTTATATCGACCCCCTCAGCCAGTAGTTTTTCTGAGCCCAGCCCAAAGAAATGTATGTTCGGATCAAGTTTTTTTAGCTCCCGAACTAAGTAGGTGCCATGTACGTCGCCGGAAACCTCTCCGGCCGAAATCATTATTTTCATTATATTCCCAACTCCGGAATCTCAGGAAAGATTAACTCGTCTGCCTCAACCTCAATAGCCGTTTTTTTATTGATGCCGCGCTTGCTTTCTTCTTCCAAAAATTGCACCAAGTGATTAATTTCTGGCAGCGGACGCAAACGTTTTTTTATTTCTGCGGCAGCCTTTTGAGTAGAATTGCCAGATTCATAAATTAACTTAAAGGCTTTTCTGATTTCGGCAATAGCCTCATTGGAAATGCCACGGCGTTGCAAACCAATACTATTAATGCTTCTGACTTGTGAAGGGTTGCCATCGACCAACATAAAGGGCGGAATATCTTTAACGACTTTAGACTGAGCCCCAATCATGGCCAGTCTGCCAATGCGCACAAACTGGTGAATGCCTGACATGCCGCCGATAATTGCCTGATCGTCAATTTCTGTGTGGCCGGCCAGCCCCACATATCCACCAATTACCACGTGATTGCCTATCTTACAGTTGTGAGGGATGTGAGCGTGAACCATAATAAAATTATCACTACCAATGACTGTTTGTCCCCCCTCTCCTGATGGGAGATGGATAGTAACATATTCACGAATAGTGTTTCTATCTCCGATAATAACTTCCCCACGTTCCCCTTTGTAGCTAATGTCTTGAGGTGGGGCGGCAATTGTTGCCCCCTGATGAATATTGTTGTTTTTGCCGATGGTTGTCCATTTGGCGATTAAACAATTGGCGCCAACTTTGGTGTCGTCCCCAATCTTTACCTCAGGTCCAATTACTGTATTGGAGCCAATCTCAACATTTTTTCCTAAATTTGCGGAATCGTGAACAGTTGCCGTCGGATGAATTTTTGCGCCGGAAGATTCTTTGTCAACAATAGAAAACATAAACTCACCCTCAGCAGCAACCTCCCCATCAACAAGGGCACGTCCCTTCATCTTTCCCAGATTTCTTTTTGTCCACAAGGCTTCAACTTCGAAGCGGAGTTGGTCGCCAGGCATAACCGGCCTTCTAAAGCGAACCTTGTCAATCCCGGCAAAATAAACAATTTTTCCTTCGCTTTGCATTGAGCGTAAGGCCATTACAACGCCAGTTTGGGCAATCGCTTCTAAAATTAAAACCCCCGGCATAATTGGATGATCAGGAAAATGCCCCTGAAAGAAACCTTCGTTCATGGTGACGTTTTTAATTGCTACGGCTCTTTTGCCCTCCTCAAGCTCAATAACCTTGTCGATGAGCAGAAAGGGATAGCGATGGGGAAGAATTTTCATAATTTCCTTGATGCCGAGTTCAGTCATTAGATAGTAGCCTCCTTACAAGTTGATGATTAAGCCGATGGCTTGATTTGTGAGCCTTAATTTTAGCATTTAGCGGCCGTCCAAGCAAAGCCAGATCACCAAGCAGGTCTAATATTTTATGTCGAACAGGCTCATTATCAAAGCGAGGCTTGTTCATGTAGCCTTTTTCGTTAATCCCTAAAGCATTTTCCAGGCTAGCCCCCTTAGCAAAACCATTTTTATGTAGCTCTTCAAGGTCTTTTTCATAACCAAAGGTTCTGGCGGGAGCAATTTCTTTTTTAAAGCTTTCCACCGACCCAGCAAAGAAAAATGATTGTTGTCCAATAACAGGGAAGTCAACGGAAAAGTCAATTGTTAAATTGTCCCGATTACTATATTCTATACAATGCTCCGGGGTTCCGCCAGAGGCGGGATTAAATGGTTCGGCAACAAGCCACGCATCGCCGTCTTTGACGGTTATTTTTTGCGCCAACTTAAAGGGTCGGACTACGTGGGGCTGTTCTATGATGCCGGCTTTTTCGAAGGCAACAACAAAAGGCAGGCTGCTGCCATCGATTATAGGAATCTCAGCAGAAAAACATTCTATTATTAAATTATTAAGACCTAATCCATTAATTGCAGCACAGAGATGTTCTGTCAGAGTAATCTCTCCTAACGAGGTTGCTAGCTTGTCCCCAGAAACATTGTTAATATTTAAAGGGATTTTATGACCTTGATACAAAAAACAAATCCCAGAATCCTCTGGAGCAGGGCAGATTTTTATGCTGGTGCTTTGCCCAGAATGGATGCCCTTGCCGGACAACGAGAACGAATTTTTAATGGTTTTTTGTTGCATAACTTTAAAGAATGCTCAAGTCGCTTCTTTCGGAGCTTGGTCGACGAATGGGCACATTGTCTTTATCCCCGTATAGTTTATAGTAGCTAATAATTTTTTCTTCCTTAATAATTTCTCCGTCTTGGCCGGAAACTGTTCTTGTAACCTCGGTTCTAAAAGGCAAATCACCAGCAATGACTTTTTTTAGAGACATGGGCCGATCTTTCCCCTCCCCATTGTTTTTGCCGAAAACCTTTGCCGAGGAGAAAGCTACGCTTTTCCCGCTAGGTGTGCCGTAAACACTAAAAGACAAGCGCCACTTGGTGGCAGAGGCCTTGATTAGAATGGGTTGTTGAGTGTCATTTTCAAACTTGAAATCAAGATGGGGAGCAAAGACCGTGGCATCCCTGCCTAAAGGATAGATATTGAAGTAAAACGAATGATTATGGCGCTGCAAAACTTTTAAATCAGCCAAACTAACGGCATTATACAGTGTTGTGGCGATCTGGCAGGAGCCGCCACCAAGCAGAGGGATCAATTCTCCCTTCATGATAACATAAGCTTCTTTGAAGCCCCTCTCCTTGGTGACTTTGCCTAAGGCGTTGGCTACAGAAAATCGATCCCCGGGCATCAGTAGTTTCCCGTCAATCCAGGAGGCGACGAGTTTGATATTGTGAATACGATTGGGAAAATCGTGCTTGCCGTAATAGGTTGTGTAAGTCGCCAGAAGGTAAACGGGCGGGTTTTCACGCAAGTCCTCTGCAGTTATCCTGGGATAAGTATAATCAATAACCAGCTTGATATTTTTTTCGCCCCGCAAAAGAGCCTCGTTAATAGCGGTAACACTTTCTTTAATCTTTAGCTTCCTGCCAAAATCTTCGGCCTCAATGCTGTACTCGCCGGTCTTTTCTAGAAAATTAACACGGGCCTCCCTTGAAACAGAGGCAATTTTGGGAGCAAGGGCAGTTATCACCCTTTCTAGTTCTGCCAGGTCTATGTCAATGGCCAATGGAGAGACAAAGCGGCCCTTCTTAGTTAGCCGGCTGATTAGGTCATTAAAATACTTGCCTTGATGAGTTGCATTAAAGGCTTGTTCTACACTTCTTTGATAGAGGGCAGTTATTCCCAGGTCTTCAGGAGCGAAGGAATATAAGGCGTTGTCAGCTTCTAAGGTAATTAGAGGAGAAAAGAGAGAGGAAAGAGCGCCTTTGTTTATCTTTTCCAGGGCCTGTTCCTTTGAAAGAAAGGAAATGTTTACATTGCTAATATAGGTCTTGCCAGGAAAGGCGTCTTGGGTAACAAGATAGTCAAAAGAAAGAAAAGAGACAGCAACAAGAAACGAAGCCAAGGCAAGAAAAGCAAAAATTTTAAACAGTCTATTCATCATATATACACCTAAAAAAAGAAGTCCTCCAAAATTGTTTAGAGGACTTCTTAATTAAACCAATTAGAACCAAAACTACTCGATAATTTTCGCAACGGCACCAGCGCCAACAGTTCTGCCGCCTTCTCGAATAGCAAACCGTAAGCCTTCTTCAATGGCTACCTCGGAAATCAATTCTACAGTCATAACAATGTTGTCGCCGGGCATTACCATTTCTACTTTGTCCGGCAGTTTGATCTCTCCAGTTACGTCATTGGTGCGAATAAAGAATTGTGGTTTGTACCCCGGGAAGAAAGGAGTGTGTCGTCCGCCTTCTTCTTTGGTTAAAACGTAAACCTGGGCTTCAAACTTTGTATGAGGTTTAATAGATCCCGGCTTAGCTAGTACTTGTCCGCGAGAAACTTCTTCTTTGGTAACTCCGCGCAACAGCAAGCCAACATTGTCCCCGGCTTGACCTTCATCTAGGGTCTTTCTAAACATTTCTACGCCAGTTACAACAGCTTTTTTGTGAGAGCCTAATCCGATTAGGTCAACCTCATCTCCGGTATGAACCTTGCCCCTTTCAATTCGGCCGGTTGCCACTGTTCCACGACCAGTGATAGAGAAAACGTCTTCAACCGACATCAAGAAAGGTTTGTCAAGGGGTCTTTCCGGGTCTGGGATATAGTTGTCAAGGGCATCAAGTAATTCTTGGATAGCCTTGCCAGCTTCGCCAGCAGGATCTTCCATGGCCTTTAAAGCGGAACCCTTAATAATTGGTGCATTGTCTCCATTAAACTCATATTTATTAAGCAAGTCTCTGGTTTCAACTTCAACCAACTCAATTAGCTCTTTGTCGTCGACCATGTCGCACTTGTTGAGGAAAACAACGACCGAAGGAACGTTAACCTGTCTAGCTAAAAGAATGTGTTCTCTGGTTTGAGGCATTGGTCCGTCCGTAGCAGAGACAACCAAAATAGCGCCGTCCATTTGAGCGGCACCGATGACCATGTTTTTAACGTAGTCAGCATGTCCCGGACAGTCGATGTGAGCATAATGCCTCTTGTCGGTTTCGTATTCTACGTGGGCAATCGCGATAGTGATACCACGAGCCTTTTCTTCTGGAGCAGCATCAATTTCATCAAACCTTTTAGCTGTGGCATGACCCTTAGTAGCTAAATATCCAGTGATAGCTGCTGTTAGGGTAGTCTTTCCGTGATCAACGTGTCCAATTGTTCCGACGTTTATGTGGGGCTTATTTCTTACAAACTTTTCTCTTGCCATATCTACCTTCCTCCTAATTTTTTATTTATACCGACTCGATTTATAAATACTACCTCATTTTGTTGCCCGAAGTCAAGGCTTTAAGAATCTAGCCCGCGACCGGAATTGAACCGGTGACCTTTTCCTTACCATGGAAATGCTCTACCATCTGAGCTACACGGGCGTGTTAAAGAAATAGTATATCAGAAAATCTGGGGATCAGACAAGCTCTGACTTTTTAACAATCGGCTCAAAATCGTAGTTTTTCAAGGCTTCGGCAGCGCCTTCTTCGCGATCAACAACGGAGATCACTTTAATAACCTTAGCGCCAAAGGCTTCAACTGCTTCGATCGCTTGCAGAGCCGAAGCTCCAGTTGTAGCAACATCTTCAACGATAACAACGTCAAACCCTTTCTCAATTATTCCTTCGATTTTTTGCTGGGTACCATGTTCTTTTGCTTTTTTACGAACAATAAATCCAGGGACATTTCCCAAGGTGACAACTGCTGAAGTTATCGGATCTGCCCCAAGAGTCAATCCGCCGATAGCGTCCACTTTCAAGTCTTTTATTTTTTCTAAAATAATTTTTCCAATCAACTTGGCCCCTTGAGGATGGAGGGTTACTTTGCGGCAGTCAACATAAAAGTTGCTTTTTTTACCAGAAGATAGGGTGAAGTCGCCAGTTTTAACAGCCCCAGTTTCAAAGAGAAGCTTTTTCAATTGTTCTTTCATCTTGATGATTATAACAATCGTGGGGGAAGGAGACAAGGGGAGAAAAGGCTGTAAGGGCTTTTAGGGTTAAGGGCTGTGACGGAACAATGGCTGTAAAGGGAACAATGGCAAAGGTTAGAGGGGCAGGAAAAGTTTACTTTTTATAAGAAGATAGTTTTTCTGCCGCCTCAAGGTTTCTTTTGGTCAAATCAGTTCCAATTGGAATTTTGGTCCACCCTGTGTAGACATAATTAAAAGGACCAACATAGAAGGAGATCTTTACTTTGTACCAGTCAGCGTTGGGAGAGATATCCAGGAGGGTGACCTCTAAGGGAATCTCATAAACAAGCGAAGAGTTTTCGGAAGGATCAGCCAAGAGTCTTTTGATCTGATGAGAAAGAAGACCGTTTTCTAGCGCAGAAACATTAACGCTTAAAAATAATAGTATTAATAATAGAATGGCAATCAGCTTTTTCATGGGACCTCCCGGGATCTCTTGATTTTCACAGATTACACGGATGGCCCTATTAGGGGTCTTTCCTACTATATATATCGGGTTTTAAAGCAAGAAACTTGCATGAAAGCATCCGTCAAGTCCAATCTTCAATCTCCATCAAATTGGCACAGAAAAGCCTTCTCGACCGATCGAGTCAAGATTTGGCAGCCGCAATCCCTAGATACTCACCGGTTTTAAAAATCCTCCTTTTCAACCAACAAATAAAGCGTTAGCATATACTTGCATCCGTGCTTATAGGCACCTTGATAAATGACGGGCTATGGCAGAAACTGCTTTGGCTGTGCTTTTTTGCTTACAGGCCATACGGTAGAATTTTTTCTTCATCTTCTCCAGTCGCGCATCTTTACCCTTTTTAACCCTGACAATAATCCAAGCCGATTGGGTTAAAAGCCATCTTAATTCTTTAACGCCTTCTTTAGTCAACCTGCCGTGACGGACCTTTTCTCCGGAAGAATGTTCTGAGGGCGTAAGTCCGCAATAGCTGGAAAACTGGCCAGCCCTTTCAAACCTCTTAATATCGTCTATGACTGAAATGATGGTGGCGGCTGTTACAAAACTGATTCCGGGAATGCTGATCAATAACTCATACTCACGCTGAAAGTTTTGGTTAATTAAATCTTTGGTTTGCTGTTCTACCCCTTCAATTTTCTGGTTTTCTCGTTCACATTCATTAGCCAAAGTTACCATCATCTGTTTATAGAATGGTTCAGCGGCCAGATTATTAATAACCCGGCCAAAACCTCTGGCTGTAGCTAGAGAACGTTGGCTTTCTTTGATACCAAGGCTACGCAAAACACTTTTAGCTTGCAAAATCAGCCGGACCCTTGTCCCCACCATACGCCGCCTGATATTAAGGAGAAATTTAATTTGGCAGCAAAGATCACTTTTAATGTAGACAGGTGTTGGCAGATAATCTTTAAGTAATCCCTTGGCTAATTTGAGACTGTCTTCCTTATCGTTTTTGTGCTTGCTCTCACTGATTACTTTGAATTTATAGGGGTGGACAACATGCAGGCCTGAAGAGCGGATTTCACTATTTAACAAAATATTTGTAACTATTTAGGTACACTACTGTCCCAACGTTTGAATTTTTGACGTAAATCCTCCAACCCTCTCGACGAGATATAAACTCCAGAACTCAA
>MEUC01000046.1 GCA_001771545.1 candidate division WOR-1 bacterium RIFOXYB2_FULL_42_35
CCTCATATTTTGGGTTAGGTTTTAGATGATTTAACGAATGTGACTATGGTTAGATTTTAGATGATTTGATTCGTCTCCTTAGTGTCTTAGTGCCTTTGTGGTAAAATAGAAATAACCACCAAGACTCTAAGGTTCTAAGAAGGCATGAAAAACTATCAACAAATTGACAAACAATACCTCTGGCACCCCTTTACCCAAATGCAAGACTGGTTGAAGAATGAACAACTGGTCATTGCAGAAGGTAAGGGCTCTTATCTTTATGACACCAAAAGGAATAAATACTTAGACGGGGTCTCTTCTCTCTGGGTCACAGTTCATGGACACAGAAAAAAAGAGCTTAATCAAGCTATTAAGAAACAATTAGACAAGCTTGCCCATTCAACCCTACTTGGGCTAGCCAATGTCCCTTCAATTGAGCTCGCTAAGGAACTCGTTAAAATTACTCCCAAAGATCTCAACAAAGTCTTCTACTCTGACAACGGCTCAACCGCGGTAGAAATCGCTCTCAAAATCGCTTTTCAGTATTGGCAACAGATTCGTTCCCCCTCTCCCTCTGGGAGAGGGGCCAGGGGTGAGGGTTTCAAAAAAAAGACTAAATTCTTAACTTTGATTAACGCCTACCACGGAGACACCGTTGGTTCCGTTTCGGTTGGAGGGATCGATTTATTCCACAAAATTTACCGTCCATTACTATTCTCCTCCTTCAAAGTTGGCTTTGATTTAAAAGAAGTAGAAAAAGTGATGAAAAAACACCACCACAAGATCGCTGCCATGATTGTGGAACCACTGATCCAAGGTGCAGCCGGAATGTTAACTCAACCAAAAGGATTCCTAAAAGGAGTCAGAAAACTCTGCACTAAATATAACATTCTCTTAATCTGTGACGAAGTGGCCACCGGCTTTGGTCGTACCGGCAAAATGTTCGCTTGTGAGCACGAAAAAGTTTCCCCTGACATTCTGTGCCTGGCCAAAGGAATCACTGGCGGCTATTTACCCCTGGCTGCAACATTAACAACTAACAAAATCTATCAAGCTTTTCTTGGCAAACACGAGGATAAAAAGACTTTCTTTCACGGACACACTTATACCGGTAATCCCTTAGGCTGTGCAGCAGCCCTAGCCAATTTGGAAATCTTCAGAAAAGAAAAAACCATTCAAAAGCTTCAGGCCAAAATCAAATTTTTAACACAACAATTAAAACAATTTAATAATTTAACAATCGTCGGAGACATCCGCCAGTGTGGTTTTATGGTTGGCATTGAGCTGTTTAAAAACAAGACTACAAAAGAACCCTTCCCCTACAAAGATCGAGTTGGTCATCAAGTAATATTAGAAGCGAGAAAAAGAGGCGTAGTTTTACGGCCCTTGGGGGATGTGATTGTCTTGATGCCGCCTTTAAGTATTAGTCACAAAGAATTAGAAAAATTACTGCGGATAACCTACGAATCAATAGCAGCTGTTTCAATATAAACTCGATCCCAATCTTTATAAACCGGCTCATAACCTTTTTTCACAATAGCCGCAGCAACTTCTGTTAAACTACGTTGATCAGAAATGGCAAATTGCTCTGTGGCAGGCTCATCTTGAGAATACGCTCCCGGCGAGGTGCGCGAAGCAGCACTCATCTGAGTAATCCCTAAGGGAATCAGATTGTCACGCAACTCTGCTGGTTCACGAGTTGATAAGACTAAGCCCACCTTAGGTAAAAAAATGCGTAAGGCACAGATCATTTGCGTTAACTGTAAATCTGAAACCCTGGAACCTTTCAAACGCGGGAAAGAGATAGAAATTTGCGACTGCCAAAACTTTTTCTGCAAATATTGCGCATGTTTAGCTAAAGCCAATGTTTCACTCTGCCAATCACCCAACCCTAACAGATAACCAATATTAATTTTATAAAAACCAGCTCTCCCTCCCCGCTCTGGAGTCTCAAAACGGAAATTGTAATCGGACTTAGGTCCAGCTGGATGAACCTTCTCATATATTTCTCGATCATAAACTTCCTGATAAACAGTTAGGCCATCTACCCCAGCCGCAAGAAGTTCTTTATAGTCATATTCTGACATAGGATAAATCTCAATTGAGATCGAAGCAAATAAATCCCTCAGTTGAAAAACTAATCTCTTTAGATAATCAACAGAAACAACGTCCTTTTTCTCTCCTGAAACTAATAGAATATGTCTAAAACCCATTTGAGCTAAAACTTTGGCTTCTGCAACAGCCTGCTCAACAGATAAACTAACCCTTTGTCCCGAAACCTTACTATTAAATCCACAGTAAACACACTGATTATTACATTCATTAGACAAATAAATGGGAGCATAAAACTGCATCGTCTTACCAAAGTGTTTTTGGGTTAATCGTTGGGCTTTCTGAGCCAATTCTTCAATGATTTCTGTTGCCGAATCCGACAAAAGGCTCTCGAAATCAGCCAAAGACAAGCGCTCTATTTGTAAAATAGAGCGAACTTCTTCTTGAGAGGTCATCTGAGAAATCCGGTTAAAGGACTGGAAGCACTGGCTTGTGTAGTCGGAGTTTTAAGACCCAATTCATAAGCTTGACGACCGGCAATGACCGCTAACTTAAAAGCCTCAGCCATCTTAGCTGGATTGGAAGCAATCGCAATCGCCGTGTTGACCAAAACCGCATCGGCACCCATCTCCATAGCTTCAGCAGCATGTGAAGGTGCCCCCAAACCTGCATCAAGCACAACAGGAATATTGGCCTGCTCAATAATTATCGTAATCGCCTCTTTAGTTTTTAGCCCCTGATGGGAACCAATTGGCGAGCCAAGCGGCATCACTGCTGCTGTACCAACATCTGCCAATCTTTTAGCTAAAACAGGATCAGCATTAATATAAGGAAGGACAATGAAGCCCTCTTTGACAAGAATCTCTGCCGCTTTGAGGGTTTCAATCGGATCAGGCAGCAAATAGTTTGGATCAGGAGTAACTTCTAGCTTTAACCAATTACCTGCCCCACCTGCCCTAGCTAATCGAGCTAAGCGCACAGCTTCTTCCGCTGTTCTCGCACCAGAAGTATTAGGTAATAATAAATATTTACTGCGATCAATAGCAGCCAGAATATCTTCTTGAGGAGAATTTAGGTCAACTCGTCGCAGTGCAACAGTAACAATCTCAGTTTCAGCAGCAGCTAGTGCCTCTTTTAATGATTGGTTAGAAGGAAACTTGCCAGTTCCAAGAAATAAGCGGGACGTAAAAGTTTTATCAGCAATTTTAAGCATTTTTCCCTCCGCAGGAATTACCCTGATCAGGTTTATTCTCCGAAGCTCTACGAAGCTTTAACAAAATAGAGCGAAGGAGAATCCTATGGGTCCTTCGATCCAACATCGAAGTTCTCAGCCCCTAAGAAGGAACTCCCCAATGAACCAATTGTAGCGCGAAAGACAAAGAGGAGTCAAGAA
The DNA here is from genome assembly GCA_001771545.1 of candidate division WOR-1 bacterium RIFOXYB2_FULL_42_35. Taxonomy (GTDB): domain Bacteria; phylum Margulisbacteria; class WOR-1; order O2-12-FULL-45-9; family O2-12-FULL-45-9; genus XYD2-FULL-41-8. The sequence continues at coordinate 3,425 of MEUC01000046.1, forward strand.
AGGTAGGTGGAAACTTACTCGCGTCTGAGTTACAACTAACACAGCGCGGGCATGCCCCTTTTTATTCTAAAAATTAAAAACTAACTTTTTGTCTGTCTAACAACTCTCCCCGTTTTCCCTTATTCCAACCTGAAACCTTAGAAAAGTAGCCTGTTACCCTGGTAATGTGGTCAACGTTACGACCACCAACCAAGACCTGCTCCAATTGCTGCACAGTAATCGACTTTAGAGCATGTGGCTCAATTTTAACCTTGCTTTTTTCATCATCATACAGAGCATGACGCAAAAGCAGATTACCATCATCATCTTGAGCCCATTCTACGTTCTTGTTATTCTCTAAAAACTTATTTAATTCATCAAGTGTCATTTATATTTCACCCCCTTTCGTTCTTTACTTACGAACCTTAAAAAAACCATGTGGGGCAAGGGTTTGTCCCTTGCCACTAATAATATTTACGGCAACGGACTAGCCGTTGCCCTACATTTATTTTCTAACGACTAAAACCATTCCTCTGACAAAATTGCTCCACTAACCCCTACCACAATAGATTTAATGGGAATTTTTCTCCTTGCTTGAGCTAAAGCGTTTTTAGCTAATCTCACTAAGCCACCACAGCAAGGGACTTCCATGGTCATCACGGTTAAAGTGTTGATTTTCGCTTCATCGATCATGGCAACCAACTTGTTTAAATAAATATCTTGGCCTTCATCTAATTTGGGACAAGCAATGGCCAAACTTTTACCCTTAAGATAGTCTCTATGAAAATTGCCGAGGGAATAAGCCACACAATCAGCCGCCAAAACAAGATCTTTGCCAACAAAATAGGACGCTTTTGGTGGCACCAGATGCAATTGCACCGGCCATTGTCGCAATTGTGAGGACTGCTCCCCTTCAGGGCAACTCTGTTCGCTCTCTTTCTTAGAAAAATCCATTACCTTAGTGCCAGGGCAACCACATGGCAGTGGACCAGCATCTTCTAAAGCAGGCACAGTTATATTTTTACTATTTAAAACTGCTACTGCTCGTTCAAAATATTCATCTTCACCATGATCTTTTAAATGTTTCAGATGCGCTTTAATAGTATTGTGACCGGCCTTAATAATATTTTCCATAACCTTTTCTTCGTTATAAGGTTCTGCTTCACGCTCTTCAACCTCAATTGCTCCAACTGGGCAAGTACCAAGACAAACACCTAAGCCATCACAAAAAAGATCACTGATCAAGCGAGCCTTGCCATCAATCATTTGAATAGCCCCTTCAGGACAGTTGGGGATACAATTGCCACAACCATTGCATTTATCAGCATCAATTTTAATAATTTTTCTTTTCATAACAAACCCTCCTAAGCTGGTAACAAATCAAAAATGGTACGCGAAGCCAAAAATTTTCTCATTTGACTTTGCAAAGCTCCTAAACATTTATGAAACTTGCACTTTCCACTTAAACGACAACTCTTACGATTAAAGAGACATTCACTCAAAACCAAGGGCCCCTCAATTGCTTCGACAACTTCCGCCAAATCAATCTGCTTTGGGTTCTTAGCCAAAACAATGCCCCCACCCTTCCCCTTGCGGGATCTAATATAACCTCGACGCGAAAGAAGCTGAACCACTTTAGACAAATGGTTGAAGGGCACATTAATTTCCTCGGCCAACTCCTTACTACTCACAACTCCTTTTTTTGAAGATAAGGCAACCAGAATCCGGATCGCGTAATCAGCTGCTCTTGTAATATTCATAATAAGCATATATTATACCTATTTAGAGGATCCGTCAAGTTTTTTTAAGAAAAATTTGCACCCTCACTCAGCTTGGTTTTCTACTTGAGTTAGCTTGATTTTCTCTCTCCCAGAGGGAGCGAGAAATGTATGCTGAAAATTAACTGTAGACTTTCCCCTCTCTCCCCTTGGAAGAGGGGGAAATAATTTAGCTAAAAAAACAATCTGGCCGGGTGAGGGTTAGATTCTAAGCGTATTTCTTAACTTCTGCTTCAAAAGCTGGCGCTGGGCGAAAGCCAACTAAGCGGTCAACTTCCTGACCATTTTTGAAGATAATAATACAAGGAATACCACTAACTCCATATTGACCTGCCTTAGCCATATGTTGTTCGGTATTAACCTTACAAAATTTGATGGCAGGATATTTTTTGCTCATATCTTCAAAGACTGGAGCCATCATCTGACAAGGACCACACCAGGAAGCCCAAAAATCTACAAACACTACCCCTTGATTTTGCTCAACCTCTTTTGGAAACTCAGCATCAGAAATCTCTTTAGCCATAACAAACTCCTCCTTTTTTTATTATAAACCATCAACCAAAACCTTAACCTGCTCACCTATCCCATCTTCGCCTCTGCCTTCGCCTAGATAATGTCGGGCAAAACCCTCCGCCATTTGCGAACGACAGCAATTACCAATACATAAAAACAAAAGCTTTTTCGTCAATAATTCTCAGCTAAAACCTCAAAATAGGCCTGTGGGTGAGCACAAGCCGGGCATTTGTCTGGAGCAGAACTTCCCGCCAAAACATAACCACAATTGCGGCAATGCCATTTCACACTAGCATCTTTCTTGAAGACCTGGCTTTCCTTGACATTTTTTAACATCGTTCGGTAACGTTTTTCGTGCTCTGCTTCAACCTTGGCAATCTGGCGATAGGTTTCTGCTACATCAGTAAAACCTTCCTGATCAGCCTCTTTCGCAAAATCAGCATAAAGCTTAGTCCATTCTTCGTTTTCCCCATCAGCAGCAGCCAAAAGGTTTTCTTCGGTCGTCCCAATCTTGCCGGCCGGATATATCGCAGTAATTTCTACTGAACCACCCTCAAGATATTTAAAGAACTTCTTGGCATGCTCTTTTTCATTCTCCGCTGTCTCCAAAAAAATTGCAGAAATCTGCTCAAAACCAGCCTTTTTAGCTACACTGGCAAAATAAGTGTAACGATTCCTGGCTTGAGACTCCCCAGCAAAGGCCTTTAGTAAATTTTGCTCTGTCTTAGTCCCTTTTAAACTCTTTCCCATCTTAGACTCCTCCTTTTTATTTTAATCTCTCTTCTGAGAGATGTAAGTGATCTGTTTCTACTTCAACAAAAGCCGTAAAAATCTCTTTGACCCGATCATTTTGGGCTTCTGCTGCTGCTTTTTTATAAAACTCAATTGCCCGGGTTTCTCTGCTATGAGAATCTTCCAGGTTTTCTTTATTGCTGATATGACAAGAATCATTCCCTTTAGAAACAGTATCAAGCTTGAGAATTTTTTTCCAAACAGAAGCATGCTCTGCTTCAACCTTGCCTAAATTTTTAAATAAGAGTTTCCCTTCTGCATCATCGGTTTTTGCTGCAGCACAAATATAAAAGGCTGCATTGCTTATTTCCACCTCTAAGGCATGTTCTGCATTAGCTTGATCCTTTTCACTTAAAGCAACATCAAAATTTACCTTGGCTAACTTGGCTTCTTTAATATATTTCTTCTTTACTCCACAAAAAGGACAATTATCAGGAGCACTCTCACCAATATACGGGTCACCACAAATTTCGCAACGCCATAACTTAACCATTAACTCCTCACCCCTTTCTAACTAAAATATCTTCTCGGTGTTTTTGCGCAATTGCCTCAGCTAAGCCATCTAGTTTTCTTAAGTCTTCCTCTTTAGGAAAACCTTTAATCACGACTGGATCCAATAGCTCAACCTTAAGAACCGGGATCAAGCCCTTCAACTGGTCAACCATCTTCCCACCCCAACCATAAGAACCAATAATAGAAAGAAACTTTGCTTTTGGCCTTAGGGCATTAGCTAAAAAAGCAACATTAACAGCTGCAGGATGAGCCCCAACCAAAACAGTCGGGCTGCCAATTACAATAGTAGCGGCATCAACCAAGGCCATTGCTAGCTCCCCCAAATCAGTTTTAGTTAAATTAAAGGGTTTAACAGTTATCCCCTTCTTTTCCAAGGCATCAATAAAGTAATCAACCATGGCTTGTGTACTCCCATGCATAGAGACATAGGGAATAACTACCTCATTTTTAACTTCATCAGTTATCCAATCGCGATAAGCATCAATAATAAAACTGGGCTTATCATAAATTGGGCCATGACTAGTCGCAATAACATCTATTACTAATTTATCAACTATTTCCAAATGCTTCTTGATCATAGAACGAAATGGCATCATAATTTCAGCATAATAGCGCTTAGCAGAGTCATAAACCTTGGCCTCATCAGCCACAAATAAGTCACTACTGGCTAAATGGGAACCAAAAAAGTCACAGCTAAAGAGAATTTTGTCCTCTTTTAGATAAGTCACCATCGTTTCTGGCCAGTGTACCCAAGGGGTTAAAATAAATTCCAGTGTTTTATCACCCAAAGATATCTTTTCCCGGTCAGCCACCACAATAAACTTATCGTCCGGGATTAGAAGTAAATCCTTGAGCATTTCCTTACAGCGGGCATTGGTAACAACTTTAGCTTCTGGATATTTTTCTAGAACTTTAGGGATTGTGCCAGAATGATCCTGTTCCGCATGATGGGCAACAATATAATCAATCTTCTTAAGACCAAGTTCTTTCAAGTTAGCCAAAAGAACCTCTGCCTTAGGTGGATCAACCGTATCAAGCAGGGCAACCTTGTCAGACCCTTTGATAATGTAAGAGTTGTAACTGGTTCCATCAGGCAAAGGGATTAACTCATCAAAGAGCCTGCGCTCCGCATCAAGAGCCCCTACAGAATAGATATTCGGTTTTATTTCTCTGGTTGACATTCTTCGAACTGGTCCTTTCCTACTCCACAAATTGGGCAAACCCAGGTATCAGGAATCTTTTCAAACGGAGTTTTGACTTCTACCCCGTTATCCGGATCGCCAACCTCTGGATCATAAATATATCCGCATACTTTACATACATATTTTTTCACTCTTATTCCTCCTTTACCTTCTTCCTTCCCTTAACCTAAGCCTGCGCCTATGCCTTCGCCTTTCCAAGTTACGCCCTCCAAAGCCCATGAACATTACATAATTCACGAGCAGTAATTTTTTCAGCTTGAACACAGAATTCTGCTTCTGCCGGGCTACCAGGTTTTAAGAATTGTCGATAAGCTTTGCCATCAGCAATTAATTCAATCCATTCAATGAAATGTTTTTCTTCCATTGGATGAGGAACAGAACCTACTTTAACCTTATACCCATTTACTGTCTTTTCTACTAATGGCACATGTTTTTCTGTAGCTGCATCAGCTGTTTTTTCTTCTAAAAGATCCATTGGCTTACCACAACAGACTAATTCCCCTCCACCAACATGAACTACCTCAATAATATTGCCACAGACTGAACATTTATAAACTTGTAGAGATTTTTTAACGTTGACCATTACTTCTTTCCTCCTTTAGACTTAGTTAGGCAATTTTTACATACCCCTTTAAGATACAAATGAACCTCGTCGATCCGATTACCGGAAATCACCCCCCTATTTTCACATGGACAGTCTACCTTTTCAACATCCATTACAACCCCACACTCTTTACAGAAAAAATGAGAGTGTGGGGTTGTTTCGAAATCAAACCTAGACTCAGAACCAGAAATTGTTAATCCACTGATCAAAGCATGCTCAAGAAAAAGCTGCAAAGTATTATATATAGTAGTTCTAGATAGTGTCGGCATCTCTTTAACCAAGCCATTATATATTTCCTCAACTGTTGGATGAGTGCGATGCTGATCTAAATACTGCAAGATCTTCATCCTCTGCTGAGAAGATCGCAACCCTTTAGACTCAAGCTTATCTTGTATTAATTTCATGCTTGTAATTATTACATCTTCGTGTTATTATGTCAAGCATAATTAAATTATAGGGGGTATCCGAAGATGAACGATCTGATTGCTGACGTCAAATTGTCGATCGAACTAGAAAAGAATGGTTACGACTTCTACACCAAAACAGCGGAGAAGACCAACAATCCCTTGGCTGTTTTAACTTTAAAAAGTTTAGCCGAAAGGGAATTGGTTCATCTGGAAAAGATTAAGCAGTTCTATAAAAATTTAACTGGCGAGCAAAAACTAGCTAGTGACTGGCTTAAAGGCGTTGAGGTCTCCCCTACCAAGCAAGAACTATTAAAAATCATTATCAACAAACTTAAGGACAGCTTAGACAAAAGTTTTGAGACTCAAGCAGAAATAAACGAGGCTTATTCAATTGCAGAGATCATGGAACGTGATAGTTTTAATCTTTACGACAAAATTGCCAAAGAATCCAGCGATGAAACAACCAAAAAGTTCTATGCTGCCTTAGCCGAAGAAGAAAAAGAGCACTATACTATCCTAGAAGAAACCCTCCTTTATCTAAACAAACCGGGTGATTGGTTTAAAGAACAAGAACATTGGATTTTGGAGGGGTAATTTTTTAATTCGCTACAAGTTTTCTCTTATTTATTACGATATATCTGTATACGACCAAAAAACATGTAAGGAGAACCTGAAATGGTCCCTCTAACAGGGAAAACAACTTTTCAATACTCGTTTCCTTCAGGAAAAACAGTTCCTGTAAAAGTTGCTGATGATCTTCTACAAAGACGAAAAAGAACTTCAGCTGCCCATCTAGTTTTAAACGGTCTACCCCCTATCTATTTCACTGGTCCAGATATTACTGTCGGGAATACTTCTGCAGCTGATGTTCAGTTTGTTGGAGTCTCTACTTTTACAACAACCATTGCCCATGCTGAACAAGATGGTGTCTATCAAACCACACAACGTTTCCTATACGGTCAGGGAGAAGGATCAGAAGGACTTCCACAGGTAACCACACATCCAACCCAAACCAGAATGTTAACGTTTCCTATAATTTGGGAAGGAACAGAGCAAGACATTATAGCTTTACAATTGGTTCCTCACGAGCCAGTAGAAAGACCAATGAGTACAGAGAGATCCGCAGACTTAGCTCTTTTTGGAGGTGGGGTCTATAGACACGCTGATCCAGAAATGGCACAGATAAGCGCCAGAACAAATAATTATAATATAGCCACCAATGGGTCTCGTTTTGCGCAACAGAACATTAACTCAGCGCAATTATTTGTTGACGCCGTAAAACAAGACCTTTCCAGGCTTGATGAAGAATATGGCCCATTAAGAGCAGATCAAAAGACAACCAGACTAGGGGCCGCAATTGGCTCTCTATTGTTATCAACAGCAGCTCCTGCCCTATATTTGGGCGCACTACTACCTTTTTCTTTAGTGCCTGCAGGAATTGGAGCCGCCTTACTCATTGTGGCAGGCGGAAAAACGATTGGCAGCAAAGTAGGCATAAATCGACGAACAAGAACAATTATTGCTGAAGCAAACAAGGTATTATCCCGCTTACCAGAAGAGGAAAGAACCGCAATAGCTACTCTATTGATTAAGGAAGAGACTCCAGGATTACTGCCCACGTTAAAAACCGAGGTCAGAAAAATATTTCACACAACTTCTCAAAGAGAACAACTCGAAGAATCTCCTCCCAAACCAGCGCTTCCAAGACATGAAGATTAAAAACTAGTTCAATCTTGCAATAACTGCTATGCTCGTTAATTCCCTAATAGCATCCTTAGCTATCCATTTAGCTGTCCTATTATCCATTTGAACAATTTCTTTAGCCAGTTTAATCGCCGCCTTGTTTAACTTAAGATTTTTCTTGCCAATATTACGCAAAGCCCAGTTAACTGCTTTACGGACAAAATTACGTTCGTCAGTAGAAGCTTTTTTAATTAGAGGAAAGAACTTAATAAAAGTTTCATCTGATTCCTTCTTAGCATGCACAGCCATAAAAGCTAATAAGGCAAACCCTGCTCTTTTAACATATTCTTCTGACCGATTCCCCCACTCGTTGACTTTTTTAAAGGCAAAAGGTAGCTTTCTAAATAAATTAGTGCAGCATTGGTCACAAATATCCCAATTATCGAAATCAGCAACCCAGGCATCAATTTGTTTTTCTGTTACTTTGTCTGGCTCATCAATTAAAGAGCCTAAAACGCGGGCTTCAAGATACTCCGTTTGCCATAAATCCAGAGCCAACTGATGATTTTTAGGGGTCTCTTTAGCTATTTGCCGCAACTGAGGACGAGATAAACCCAGCATTTTCGCCGACTTAATCCCAAAGCGCTGCATGCCGGCAATGTTAGCCGGGTTAGCTAATGATTTTAGCCTTTTGAGGATTTGTTGAACTGTCTCCATCATTTAAACAAACCAATCTCCCTGATTGTTAGCCTTGATATTATACTATACTATTATTAATCATGGAAAAAGCTTCATAGTCTCTTTGGTTGCCAAGTTTATTGGTTTATCAGAAGCTATCGGCGCCTTCTTCGTTGGCTCAGCTATGGCAGAATCACAACATAAAGCTCGAATAAAAGAGCTTCTCGAACCATTAGGTTTCTTTGCCGCTGCCCTATTTTTCTTATCTTTTGGCCTTCAGGTCAATCTTCTATCAATCAATTTAAACATTATTTTAGTTGTAACTGTTTTAATAATTGTTTCGATATTGGGCAAACTGCTAACAGGCTTGTGTAGTGTGCCAATTGAAAAACTAAGCTGGGCTGAAGCTCAAAATATCGGTTTTAGTCTTTTCTCGCGCGGGGAATTCTCCATTCTAATTGCCAGTTTATTTATCCAGGAAAGTTTGGCTGGTTCGGGGATCAGAGAAGTAATCGCAATCTATGTTTTCGTCCTGATGATCCTAAGCACGGTTTTAATTAAGAGATATACGAAGACTTGCTTGATTGAGATGCCTAGTGAGTCGAAACGCAGCTAAAGTATCCTTGGCCCCTTCACCAGCGGCAATAATAATCTGTTTTTCCGGGACATTGGTCACATCACCCGCCGCAAAAATGCCACGAGTAGAGGTTATTAACATAAATTACTTAATAAAGCCGATTTTTCTTTTGGGCTTAGCTTCTTCTACCATTAATTTCCTTATGGCATCAAAAACACCTTTAATCTCAACATCATGTCTTTCGTATTTTCTTTCTAGCTCCGCCAGCTTTATGCCCAACTCCCGATGTGAGGACAAAATCCTCCTCAGATTCACAAAAGCCCGCATAATTGCAATATTAACCTGGACTGCCCGCTTACTTTTAAGAATCCCTGATAACATAGCAATCCCTTGCTCAGTAAAAGCAGAAGGTTTCCATCTTAGCCCCATCTTATCAGAATTGGACATCACAAATTGTGATCTCCAATCCAAGTATTCTTCTTCATTCAATTCAAACATAAAATCATCCGGGAAACGTTCAATGTTACGCTTAACGGCCTGCTTAAGTATCCTCGTTTCAACCCCATACAACTCAGCCAAATCCCTATCGATCATCACTTTCTGCCCTCTAATTAAATAAATCTTATTTTCCACACGCTCAATTGGAATCAGATTACCCATAAGCAGACCTCCTTCAAAACCACTATTTATGCTCTTGAATTAATAACAGCAATATTATTACCAGCCTAAGCCTTTTTGAACAAACTCAACACTTTTCAAAACAAATAACAATTTTCACTGCTAGAACAGAAAAAATGCGATGTTTTTTTTAAAACCTGTAGCCCGACACAATCTAAGAGTGCCGAAAAATGAGACAGTTATGTCGAAAAGTCGGACACCACGAAGGAGAAAGATTAGTGGGTCGACAAATACCTAAACGCAGCTAAGCTGGCCTTGGCCCCTTCACCGGCAGCTATAATAATCTGCTTTTCTGGTACATTAGTTACATCGCCAGCCGCAAAAATACCATGCACAGAAGTTTCAGTAGTGGAATTAATAATTATTTCACCATGTTCGTTTTTCTCAACTATATCAATAAAAGTGGCATTGGGAACCAAGCCTACTTCAACAAAAATACCCTCAACAGCTAATTCCTGAACCTGCCCATCTTTTTCGTATTTTAAGCCCTTAACAAATTGCTCGCCAAAAATCTCTTTTGTTTTAGCTTGATTGATTATTTCAACATTGTCTGCCTTGGTCAGCTTATCAATCATCACCGCATCACCAGATAAAGCTTCTGTAACATTAATAATATAGAGCTTGGGCACAATGCGAACCAGGGATAAGGCTGCATCTAACGCCGAATTACCCCCGCCAATGACTGCAACATTCTTTCCGGCAAAAAGCGGGCCATCACAAGTCGCACAAAAGTTGACCCCTTTATTCTTATATTTAGCTTCACCAGGAACGCCTAACAGCCTGGGTCTTTTACCCGAAGCAACAACAATTGTTCTGGCTTCAAAAACATCATTCTTTTCTGTAGTAACGCGAAAACCATCTGCAATCTTTTCAACCTTGGCCACCCCAACCCCCTCTTTTAAATCAAACTTATATTTTTCTAGGTGCTCACGAAATTTCATCGCTAATTCAACACCGGGCACAATTTGTTGACCAGTATAGTTATCAATCTCCCCTGCCCAAGCGGTTTGGCCGCCAACATCACGGGAGATAATGACAAAATCAAGTTTTTTGCGCGCGGCATAAATGGCAGCAGTAATTCCAGCAGGTCCAGCACCGATAATAATTACATCTTTTATGGTCATATATATATTTCTCTTTATTTATCCTACCCACTATTTAATGATTTTTCAAGGCTGAAAAAAGTAAGGCTGCAAAAATAGTGGGGATTAACTAAAAACCAAAATAACTACTTACTAAACTTCTTCTTTTCTTCTTCAGAGACAGCTTTCATAGAAAGGTTTAACCTGCCCACGTCATCGACTTCAACCAACTTAACCACAACTTCATCACCGATATCAATTGCATCTTCAACCTTGGCAATGCGTTTATCAGAAATCTGCGAAATATGACATAAGCCATCTTTGCCAGGAATAATTTCAATAAAAGCTCCAAAATTCATAATACGAACTACTTTACCAAGAAAAACTTCCCCAACTTTCGGTTCATAAGTTAATTGTTCGATCATCCGCTGGGCTTTTTTGCCCCCTTCAGCATCAATTGCGGTGATCAAAACAACACCATCATCTTCAATGTCAATCTTGGCCCCGGTTTCTTCGACAATTTTCTTGATCATTTTGCCGCCCGGCCCAATAACCAGACCAATCTTTTCCGGATTAATATTCATAGTTATCACTCGAGGAGCAAATTCAGAGAGCTCTTGACGAGGAGCAGCGATGGCTTTCTTCATAACATCTAAGATCTTTAAGCGATTGGTTCTAGCTTCAGCTAAAGCCTGTTTAACAATCTCTAGAGACAATCCGTCAATTTTGATGTCAACCTGAATAGCGGTAATCCCTTTTTCTGTACCGGCAACCTTGAAATCCATATCACCAAAATGATCTTCAATCCCTTGAATATCAGCCAAAGTCACATATTTGTCCCCTTCGGATATTAAGCCGATGGAAATTCCCGCCACTGGAGCCTCAATTGGCACCCCGGCATCCATTAAAGCCAAGGTAGAACCACAAGTTGAAGCCATTGAGGTAGAACCATTAGAGCCCATAACCTCAGAAACTAACCGAATGGTGTAAGGAAATTTACTTTCTTCCGGCAAAACCGGCATTAAAGCCTTCTCAGCTAAAGAACCATGGCCAATTTCCCTGCGACCAGGTCCCCGATTTGGCCTAACTTCACCGACAGAATAGGCTGGGAAGTTATAATGATGCATATAGCTCTTGGTTACTTCTTCCACATTTAAAGCATCAATTCTTTGCTCTTCACCCAAAGAACCTAATGTAGCAATGGTCATAACCTGGGTTTGTCCGCGAGAGAATAACCCGGAACCGTGAACCCTTGGCAAAGCACTTACTTCAGCCTTGATTTCACGCAGCTCATCCAGCTTTCTGCCATCAAGTCTCTTGCCATCTTTAAACATCATTTCCCGAATAAGTCTTTTTTGTTCATCTTCCAGCGCAGTTTTGACGTCTTTTTTCTGTTGTTTAAGCTGATCAGCTGTTTCAGCCTTAATATTTTTAAGAATCTCATCGGCTAAAACTGACAAAGCCTCTTTTTGGGCAGCTTTATCTTTACCGATAATAACTTCTTTAACCTTAGCAGAAGATTTTTTAACCAATTCAACAATTTCTTTAGCTGGAGCATAAATTGCAATTTCCCTCTTCTTTTTACCGACAGCTTTAGCCATCTCTTCCTGAAGCTTAACCAGCTTTTTAATGGCTTTATGAGCTTCTTCGATGGCCTCCAAAACTTCAGCTTCGGAAACCTGTTTAGCGCCGGCTTCAATCATCATGATCTTATCTTTTGTTCCGGCAACCACAACATCCATAACCGATGCTTCCAGCTCTTGAGCTGTTGGGTTAATAATTATTTTACCGTCAACCTTGGCAACACGAACTGCGCCAAGTGGTCCATTAAAAGGAATATCAGAAATAGCTAGAGCAGCTGAGGCTCCATTGAGAGCTAAAATATCTGGCATATTTTCATGATCAACGGCTAAGGGAGTAATGGCGATTTGAACATCATTGCGAAAGCCTTCTGGAAAAAGGGGCCGAATCGGCCGATCAATTTTGCGGGAGGTTAGAACAGCATTCTCTGATGGTTTGCCTTCCCTTTTAAAAAAGCCGCCAGGGATTTTACCGGCAGCATAAAATTTTTCTTCATAATCAACTAGCAGAGGAAAAAAATCAATCCCTTCTCTAGGAGTCTGAGAAGCAACTGTGGCAGCGATAACAACTGTGTCACCTAGTCGGACAACAACTGAACCGCTGGCCTCTTTGGCAAGTTTACCGGTTTCAAAAGAGAGGGTTTTCCCGTCACCTAAATCTAATTCGAACTTTTTTATCATCTAACTTCTAAGTCCTAAAGCGGCTATCAATTTTTGATGTCTAGCTAAATCCTTACGCTGAAGATAGGTGAGGAGTTTCTTGCGTTGGCCAACCAACATCAGCAGGCCACGCCGGCTGTGATTGTCTTTTTTATTGGTCTTTAAGTGCTCAACAATTTGGGTGATCCGTTCTGTAATCAAGGAAACCTGAACTTCTGGGGAGCCCGTATCCCCTTTCGTCTGAGCAAATTTTTCAATAATCCCTGTTTTCTTTTCTTTTTGTAATACCATATTAAAAGATTATATCACAGCTTGGCTCGACATACAACGTCAAATTTTGCTTATATCCTTCTTAATCTGAGCCTTTAACTTTTCCACGTCGGAAAATTGCTGTTCATCACGCAAACGCCTAGTTAAGCTGACCATTAACTCTTGTCCGCGCAGATTTTGATGAAAATTTGGTATGTGGACTTCTACTGTAGTCTTGTTAATCCCAAAAGTTGGGCTGGCACCAATATTTACCGCACATTTTCTCTTATTAACGGATCCGGCATAGACCCCCTGAGCGGGAATAAGCTTATATTGGTCGGTTTCTAGGTTGGCTGTAGGAAAACCCAAAGTTTTTCCTATTCCCTTCCCTTTTACAACCTTGCCAGTTATTTGAAAACTATGGCCCAACAAGCTAATTGCCTGCTTAAATTGACCCTTACTTACTAACTCACGGATTAAGCCTGATTTAATCATTAAGGCTCCACGATGAACAGGGGGAACAACAACAACTTTAAAGCCAAACTTCTTGCCGATTCTTTTAAGCTGAACCAATGACCCGCTTCTTTTCTTGCCAAAAGCATAATCATAGCCAACCACTACCCGGCTAACCCCTAACTTTTTAACCAGGTAACGCTCAACAAACTCTTCGGCAGATAGATTTTGCATCTCTTTGCTAAACCTGACCACTACCACCCCATCAATTCCCAATGAACAGAACAACGCTTCTCTTTCTGCTAGGGTAGTTAGTAAACGCAAACCTCGACTTGGAACAACAACTTGTTGAGGATGCGGATCAAAAGTAATGGCTAAAGAAGCAACTTTAGTTTTTTTAGCTAGTTTGACCGCCTGTTTAAGAACCTTTTGATGACCGAGATGAACACCGTCAAAGGTACCTAAGGCAACAACGCAACCTTTGAGCTTTTTCCTCTTCGGATGGCGGATTATTTTCATTGGAGAAACAGACCCTTAACCATTAAAGTTACAGTTTTAATATAATGGGCAGAGGGCCAAAATAGGAGTTGGGAAAGGATTAAGGTCCCGACAACTCGCCCAGCTAACAAGTAAAAAACCACGGTGCGCACATCTTTTTCAGGTCGTTTTCCTTGAGCAACTTGGTCGGTAATATGGGCCGCCCCTGGATCGACCATTAGAGTAAATAGTATAGTAGCAATCCCGTTAACAATGGCGGACAACTGAACAGCTGTAACTCGGTAAGCAGGCACTAATGCCCCGGCCATCATTGAAGCCAACACCCCGATTGTATAGATTGAGGCCACAAAGATATTTAGAACTAGAAAAGTCTTGGGAATGCCCTGCAAAGAAAGCTCTTTCAACGAGCTTAACCTCGGCAATCTAAAGGATTTAATTAAAGGGATAAAATTTCTGGGCAACACAAGTGAAGCTATAAGTCTTGGTACTGAAGGTCTAACCTGAAATCTTTCGATGGCCTTAGTAAAGATATGAATCGAGGTAGGAGCAAGGATCAGGGCAATTAAATTGCCCACAAACGCTGCAAAAATTATATAGCGAAAATTCGCCGCTAAAAGATCAACCGAACCCCTTAAAATTGCGGTATCAACCATGCCGCCCAGAATTGGGGCCTGGAACATATTGGACATTCTGGAAACTAACAGGGAAGCATTAACAAAAGACAACGAAGTCGCCACATGCTTGGTTCTAATACCAGCCAAACGTAAGCAGGAAGCTGATGCTTCGGCAAAGTGGATTAGGGCTGTGAAGATGCAGACAACTATAAGAGGATTCATAAAGACATTATATAATAGATTTTAGTCTTTGTGTATTTTCTTATTGTACTTAGTGCCTTAGGGTCTTAGTGGTTAATTCACCACCAAGGCACAAAGACTCAAAGATCACTAAGGTTCAACGCAGAATAACCTTTCTCTCTCAACCTACAACTATCACAAACCCCACAAGGCTTTTTGCCCCCCTCATAACAAGACCAAGTTTTATCAAGGGGAACCTTCAACTCCATAGCCAACTTAATAATCTGGGCTTTGGTTAATTTAATTAATGGCGCCCGGACTTTTATCTTATTATTCTTTGTTCCAGCTTTGATAACATTTTGAAAGGCTTTAACAAAGGCCGGCCGACAATCAGGATATCCAGAATAATCTATGGCATTCGCCCCGTATAAGATCGTTTGAGCCCCAACTGCTTCCGCATAGGAGGTGGCAAAACTTAAAAAGATGGTATTCCTGGCCGGGACATAAGTTGGCGGAATCCCTTTGCGTGACTTTTTATACTTGGGAACTTTAATTTTCTTGTCTAGCAGGACGCTCCCCTTCCAAGGAAGTTTGATCTTGATAATTTGATAAGGGACTTTAACAGACTTGGCCATGGCAACCGCACTACGAATTTCTTTATTATGCCGCTGACCGTAATCAAAGATCAAAGCATGGCAATCATAACCCTTAGAGAGCACATAATATAATGTAGTGGCTGAGTCTAGGCCTCCGGAAAAAAGAATGATGGCTTTGGGCTTTTTTAACATATAGCTGAAATTCTAGCAAATTAATGCCGATAAATACAGGAGAGGAAAAGATTCATGGCATTAGAAAACTTAGCTAGAAGCAGTGGTCGTTTATCAGCAATACAAGAAGTATTTGCTCGAGCTAGAAGACAACCAGCTCAAAGAAAAACCATGGCTACTGCAGCATCTGAATATGTTTATCACACTGGCTCAAAACCAGATCGGGTTGTTACCTGCCTCGGCTATCAGGTAATGCAATTTCATGATGGGAAAATAATAGCATATTTAGGGCCTATTCCAATGGGCGTATTATCAGGAGAAATTAATTTTGAAAAAGGAGATAGAAGTCTCTCCTTTCACCCAATTGCTAACCCAACTGATAACGCCACCCTTGTTAGGGAAACAAAAATGCTTGCTCCAGCCGAAGTATCTGTTCAACTCCATTATCCGCCAAGCGACCTTCCTTACATGGATTTTAGGGGGTTTGGAGGAACAAATCCCCGAGGTGATGAACTTTACCACAGAATTAACGCTGCAATTTTAGACACGGTGAGAGAAGTTGGAATTCATGAATCATCAGTTGTTTGTGAGGTTGGCTGTGCCAATGCTTCTCTGGGAGCTAGCATTATAAGAGCTACTCAAGCTAGGGTTTACTCCACAGACATAGAAGAAAGCAATATTAGAAATGCTAGAGAAGTTAAAAGACAAGTTCTTTCTTCCCAGCTACAAAAGCGTCATTATGTTTTTCTCATGGACGTAAGAGCCCTGGCTAGTTTACCCCCAGCAGACTTAAGTATTGCTAGCGGTCTTTTCAACATGCAAGTCATCAACTCAGAAGACCATGTTTTACAAGGAGTACGAAGATTAATTGAAGCAACCAAACTAAACGGCATAATCATCCTAACCGGACATACAGCTCTTTGGATCAACGAACCAGAGATGGAAAAAATGGGCTGCAAAGTTATTACCCGATCACTTCCAGATCAACTATACGGGGAAATGACTTGTATTGGGCAATTTTACGTCTTACAAAAGATTGATAATAATCCAAGTTGGCCAACATCATTAAGATTGTTTAGAGAACAATCTCTAGTTAGTCAAGCAAATCAATTAGATAATTTTTCCCAGATTGGCGGACATCTTGTTGGCGCTGAAAAGTCTAAATCCTAATAATCTGCCCCCGCTCCGCACCTACGGACACGAGAGAAATCTTGGCATTAGCCAAACCAGCTAGTTTTTCCAAATACTCTTTAGCCTTTTGTGGCAAATCGGCATACTCTTTAATCTTGGTAGTATCTTGCTGCCAACCTGGCACTTCTTCATAGATTGGTTTGCATTCAGCTAAACGATGAATGTCAGTAGGAAAATCGTTAATCCGCTTACCCTTATATTCATAAGCCACACAAACCTGAATTTTCTCTTGATCATCCAAAACATCTAATTTTGTGACCGCTAAGTGAGTTAAGCCATTAACTTTAGAAGCATGTCTCATCACCACCCCATCAAACCAACCGCAACGTCGAGGACGACCGGTTGTAGCACCATATTCCCCACCCTTTTCTCTCAAATCTTCACCAACTTTTCCTGGGATCTCAGTCGGAAAAGGACCACTGCCCACTCGAGTAACATAAGCTTTAACCACACCAATAACAGCACCAATTGCTTTTGGGCCAATACCGGATCCAACACAAGCACCACCAGCTGTTGGATTTGAACTGGTCACAAAAGGATAAGTACCATGATCGACGTCAAGCATGGTCCCTTGAGCCCCTTCAAGCAGAACGTTCTTATTTTTGGCAACTGCCTCGTCAACCAAGGTAGAAGATTCATCAACGACATATTTTTTCAAAGCCACAGCATAACCGCTGTACTCGTTGATAATTTCATCAACGCTAAGCTCTGTTTTCATATTGTAGAATTTATTTAACATAAAAAGCTTTTCAATTACATTCCATGCCAATTTCTCTCGGAAAATTTTTTCATTATATAAATCAGAGACACGAATTCCACGACGGTTATATTTATCAACATAACAAGGCCCGATACCGCGAGAAGTGGTACCAATTCTGCCAGCTTCAAGCTTCTTTTCTTGAGCTTTATCCATTAAACGGTGATAAGGGAAAATTATGTGGGCTTGAGAAGAGATGCGCAAGTTTTCAACCGCAAAGCCCTTGGCCTTTAGTGTTTCAATCTCTTGAATTAATACCCCTAAGTCAACAACTACCCCGTTGCCAATCACACACATAACATTATTATAGAAAATTCCTGAAGGGATTAGGTGTAATTTAAAGGTTGCGTCTTTAATAACAACTGTATGACCAGCATTGTTGCCACCTTGGTAGCGGACAACCATATCCATATCACGGGACAAGAGATCGGTGATCTTCCCTTTTCCTTCATCTCCCCATTGGGTTCCAACGATCACTGATACTGGCATATTATTTTCTCCTTAGTTTGACTTGGCACAAAAAGCCCCACCAAATTGTTGTGTAACTTGGTAGGGTTACATTTAAGTTTATTATAAATTTGCTGAAATTTCAAGCAAAAATAAAATCATTAGACAGCTTTTATATGAATCTCTTTTAACTGCTTGTCAGCAACCACATCGGGGGCGCCGGTTAGGGAAAAAATTAGGGTAAAATTCCCTTAACCCAAGACAAAAAACGGTCAGCATGGAGAACGATACTTTCGGCATCAGAGCGAAAGAAACATTTCCCCTCATATTCAATCAGGTTTTTCTTGGCAATAATGCGACGCAGGTGGTTTAAGGCTTCCTTAACCCCCTCCTTACTAATCAATGACGCAGTAAGTTTTACAGCATCATCATGACTTTTACTGGAACTCCTAATACCATGAGAATAAACCAGCAGCGCATCATTTGCTGAAATCGCAGCGTGAACAGCATCTAAGCCGGCGGCATTCCAGTTACCAGTTTCCAGATTACTCTTAGCCGATTTAAAAAAATCACCTGACTTCCGAAAAAAGGAGCTATACGCCGATTTCTCAGCATTAACGGTGGAAGATTTATTAATCATAAATTAGCTCCAATGGTGTTTTCCCATACAAAAGCCGCCCATGATCAGCAATCTTCCTGATTAATTCATCTTTAGCCTTATATCTTCTTTTAAAATCGTTTACTTTCAATAATACAGGTGAAAGCCCATTACCAAAACCCTTGGAGATTTCAAAATTAAGCTGATCCAGAACCTTTTCAGACTCGGGGAGAGAAGCACGCAAAGACATAACAATTAAAATGTCCAGATCGCTATCCCCTTTTTCTTTGCCTTCCGCTACACTGCCAAAAAGGATTATGGACAAGATGTTTTTTACTCTTTTCCCGATCTTGTCAGCTATTTCTCCCAAAAGATTTTTCTCCAGCCTAAACAATGGCAACAAGGCCTGCTTAACCAAAACACTGTCTGAATTAAGCTGATACAATTTAGACTTGCCGCTTCGCCTCATTAGAACTATCCCCGCCTTAAATAGCGAATAAAGCGAAGCATGTATATTCCTTTGAGATTGCTTTGCCAGGCGGGCAATTTCCCTGCCGGTAAGCTCGACAGGCTCACTGGCCAGAACTCGCAGAATCTTTACTTTGGATCCTTGTCCTAGAATTTCATCCCAAGTTTTATGGTATTTCATGATTGGCTCCTTTTTGTTGCCATATGGCTCTTTTTGTAGCCATTAGTATAACAAAGCTAACAATGGCATGTCAAATCGGAAGTTATCAGAATATTTTAAGCGAGTTTTATATGAAGCTCTTTTAACTGCTTGTCATCAACCACATCAGGGGCGCCGGTGAGAGGACAAAAAGCCGATTGGGTTTTGGGGAAGGCAATTACATCGCGGATAGAATCCATGCCGGCTAAAAGCATTACCAAGCGATCAATGCCTAAAGCAATGCCGCCATGGGGAGGAGCGCCATATTCGAGGGCATCAAGTAAAAAACCAAACCTGCGCCTAGCTTCTTCTTCAGCAAAACCGAGCATCTTGAAAACTTTGCGTTGAATATTCATATCATGAATACGAATCGAGCCACCGCCAATCTCTGAACCATTGAGAACAAAATCATAGGCCTGGGCTTTGATTGAAGCAGGATCTTTGGCAAAGCGCTCCTCCAGGTCAGCCCAATTACCGTGAGGAGCTGTAAAAGGATGATGACGAGAGACCCAACGCTTTTCGGTTTCAGAATATTCAAATAAAGGAAAATCAGTAATCCACAAGAAATGAAAACTATCTTTATCAATTAAATCTAATTTTTCGCCCAATTCCAATCTAATCCGACCCAAAACATCATTAACAATATCAGTTTTGTCAGCACCAAAGATCAAAGTATCGCCAACCTCACCCTTCATCAATTTTACGATAGCCTCAAGTTCTTCCGGTTTGAAAAATTTCGCAATTGGAGATTTTAAGCCTTCTTCGGTAATCGCCAACCAAGCCAAACCTTTGGCTCCAAACTGCTTAGCTTGAGCCTCTAATTTGTCCATTTCAGCTCGAGAAAACTTGGCTCCACCTTTAACGTTAATACTTTTAACCACTCCCCCACTTTTTACTGCACCAGAAAAAACCTTAAAACCAACCTCTTTAACCAGATCGGAGATATTAACTAGTTCCAAACCAAAGCGCGTGTCTGGTTTGTCGGTACCATAACGTTCCATGGCCTCATCCCAGGACATGCGAGGGAAAGGCAAAGCTAATTTAGGTATTTTCTTGCCACGATATTGATCAATATCCTTTTCCAACGCCTGCATGGTCTCTGTCATCATCTTCTCAATCATATCCATGACATCTTTTTCGGAGCAAAAAGACATTTCAATATCAGCCTGAGTAAATTCCGGTTGGCGATCTGCTCTTAAATCTTCATCGCGGAAACAACGAACTATTTGAAAATACTTTTCCATTCCGGAAACCATCAACAACTGCTTAAATAGCTGGGGTGATTGTGGTAAAGCATAAAACTTACCTGAATTAACACGACTTGGAACCAAAAAGTCACGCGCCCCTTCCGGAGTAGATTTGGTTAAAAAGGGGGTTTCTATTTCCAAAAAACCGTCTGCATCTAAACTATCGGAGATGGCTTTAATTATTTTGTGGCGGAAGATCAAATTCTCGCGCATTTTGTCTTTGCGCAGGTCAAGGTAGCGATATTTTAAACGGATATTTTCATCCGGTTCTGTAGTCGCATCAGCAATTTCAATTGGCGGTGTTTTGGAAGTATTTAAAACATCTAAAGAGGTGACTACTACTTCGATCTCACCTGTAGGAATGTTTTTATTAACCGCTTCTGCAGTGCGTTTAGTAACATTGCCCTTGATGGAAATCACAAATTCACTGCGCAATTTTTCCGCTTGGGCATGCAAATTTTTATTGTCTTGATTAAAAACTATTTGAATTAAACCGGAACGATCGCGTAGGTCAATAAAAATCAAGCCGCCATGGTCGCGGCGGCGATGAACCCAGCCAGCGAGTTGAACTTCGCTGCCTTGGTCTTTGAGGATTAAGCTCCCGCAGGATCTAGATCTGTACACTTATCTTGTGCCCCATCTTCAATAGTGATATAAACTTCTTCGGTAAAGCTGTTCATCTCTTTACAGCGGGGACACTTGATTTCCACCAAAGCATCACCATCAATTTTAGCCAGAAGTCGGTTGCATTTACTACAGCGAAAGTCCTTCATGATGTAAACTGCCTCCTCTTGGGAATCGTTTCTTTTTTTATTATACGCTGATCATTTAAGGGATTCAAGCGGGATAGAACCTCAGTTTATCAGAATATCAGAGCAAGAATATCAGAGAAACAGAATATTAGGATACCAGAACAGGAATTATTCTCTGATATTCTGTTAATCTAATAATCCGATAATCTCGCCCTGATACACTGATTACCTGGTAATCTAGGCAGTTTCGCTCTTCAACTTCTCGAGTAAAGCTGAAAACTCAAGTTCAATTTGTTCCCCTGTCTTCATCTCTTTTAGAACTGCGGATTTTTTAGCAAGTTCGGCTTCCCCAATAATATAAACGTATTTTGCGCCAACTCGATCAGCAGTCTTCATTTGCGCTTTGAGTGATTTGCCCAAATAGTCCATATCCGCAGATATTCCCCCGGCTCTGGCCTGGTTGATTAAGTCAAATCCGACTTTTCTGGCCTCATTTCCCAATGCTGCGATATATAATTTAACAGCTCCATCATTGTTAATTGTTAATTGTTGATTGTTAATTAATTCGATGATTCTCTCTAGCCCAATAGCAAACCCTACCGCAGGAATAGCCTTCCCACCCAGCTCTTCAACCAACTTATCGTACCGGCCACCACCAGAAACAGCATTCTGTGCTCCAAGTTGATTAGAAGTAATCTCAAAGGTTGTCTTGGTGTAATAATCCAAACCTCGGACCAAGCGCTTATTAACATTATACTTTAAACCCGAGTCACCTAATAAATCTAGAACTTGATCAAAGCTTCCCCCGCACTCTTGACATAATGATTCAACAGAATGAGGGGCATCATCTAAATAGATCTGGCACTTTGATTGCTTACAATCTAAAATTCGCAAAGGGTTAGTTATAAAGCGGTTTTGACAATCTTCACACATGTTTTTAATATTATCTTTAAAGAAAGACTTTAATTTCTTCAGATAATCAGGTCGGCACTTAGCACAACCAACACTATTGATATTAACTCCCAAATCTTTCAGACCAAGCTCCTCAAACAACCTCACATTCATCATAATAACTTCGGCATCAATCATCGGATCAGCAGATCCAAACACTTCCACTCCAGCCTGATGAAACTGACGTTGTCTGCCAGCTTGTGGTCGTTCATAACGAAACATCGGTCCGATATAATAAACCTTAGTGGTTTTGTCAGTCCCAATTAAATTATTTTCCAAACAAGCGCGTACAACCGGGGCAGTCTCTTCTGGTCGTAGGGTTAAACTTCTCCCCTTACGATCTTTAAACTCATACATCTCTTTATTAACAATATCAGTGGTTTTACCGATTGAACGAGCAAAAAGCTCAGTTGATTCAAAAATCGGAGTGCGAATTTCTTGATAATTATAAAAAGAAAAGACCTTTCTACAGGTTTCTTCCAGCTTCTGCCAAAGGGCAACTTCTTGAGGCAATATATCCTTGGTTCCACGGGGTGCTGAGTAGGCCATTTGAAAAGATTATAACATAGGGGTGATTTGATTTATAGCTACTTCACCTTGTTCATTTCATTAATACTTCGCATCACTACTGTCCCAGTGATATTCCTTGTAATTCAAGCTGTTCCCACGATTGGGTATTTTCATCAACATAGCGATCCTCCGCAAACGCTTGTAA
>MEUC01000047.1:0-26228 GCA_001771545.1 candidate division WOR-1 bacterium RIFOXYB2_FULL_42_35
CCAAATAATGACATCTTTTACCGTTTCAGGGACATTTCGCGCTGGAAACGCCCCTTATTTCAGGGACATCTTGCATTGGACAAGACTCGGCCTTGCAGTCCACTGCCCTTGGCAGTATAATAACTTTTAATTATGGCCAATGCAGAAGACCGGTTAATTGCCTACCGTCGCACCATCACTATTATTGCAGTTGTAGTGGTGCTTTATTTATCCTTTCTTATTATCAAGCCGTTTCTCATTGCGATTATTGGGGCAGCGGTATTAGCCTATCTTTTTTATCCTTTATATAAATGGTTGGCAAAAATTATTCCCGGTTTTTTACCCAAAGAGGGCTTGGCAGCTTTATTAACCGTCTTGCTTATAATAGTAATTGTTCTGGTGCCAATGGTTCTTATTACCGGGATATTGGCCAATGAAGCCCGCGGCGGGTATGTTTACTTGCAACAAATAGTCAGTCAACCTGGGTTTACATTAAATTTTAAATTGCCAACAGTTCTGGGTCGAGAAATTGGTGATTTATCTCAGTTTAAACCACAGATTTTAAATTTCTCTAGTCAATTTGTGGTTTGGCTGCAGCAGATCTTGAAGAAGATTCCTGGGGCTTTCCTGGGTATCTTTATGACAGTTTTTTCGATTTATTTCTTCTTAAAGGGTGGCAAGGACATTAACAGATTTCTGCAAGACTTTTTTCCTTTGCCAGAAGGATGCTACAAACAGATATTTTCACGCTTTGGTGACTTGACTAAAGGGATAGTTTTGGGTCAACTTGTGGTGGGAGTCATTCATGGCTTTCTTTCCTGGTTGGCCTATGCTTATCTTGGGGTTCCTAATCCGGTTTTGTGGGCTTTTCTGACCGCAATTATTTCCATTATTCCGGTCTTGGGAGCAGGCTTGGTTTGGTTCCCTGTAGCTGTTTACTTGTTTGTTGTAGGGTCAGCTGTTGGCACAGAGTGGCAAGGCCTGGCACTTTTTGCTTAC
The DNA here is from genome assembly GCA_001771545.1 of candidate division WOR-1 bacterium RIFOXYB2_FULL_42_35. Lineage (GTDB taxonomy): Bacteria > Margulisbacteria > WOR-1 > O2-12-FULL-45-9 > O2-12-FULL-45-9 > XYD2-FULL-41-8. Next base: position 979 of record MEUC01000047.1, read on the forward strand.
GGGATTTTGGTGCTAACTTCAGTGGACAACATCTTAAAACCCAAGATTATGGGGGATCATGCCCGTATTCACCCGTTAATAATCCTCTTTGGTATTTTAGGTGGAATTCAACTGCTTGGCTTGCCAGGGATTTTGATTGGCCCCCTTGTCTTAGCCCTCTTTGATGTGGTGATGAATATCTTTAGGGAGGTTATCTAGCCAGCTTGTTTACCGGCGATGCCCCAGTTTTCTTTAGGGATGTCTTGGATTACAACAGTAACGGCCTCAGTTGGGCACTCGATAATTTCGGCAACATCCGCTGAGACTTTCTCAATTAATTTCTTTTTGGTCTCTTTGTCTCGTCCTGGCCAGAGTTCAATTTTAACTAATGGCATAACTTGTCCTCCTTAGAGTCTTTGAGTCTTAGTGGCTATATTATATAATAGTTGTGACGAAGTCACACCATGTTGTTAATTATTAATTAGATAATTATTAATTGAGGAAATATGCCGGAACTGCCAGAAGTTGAAACGGTTAAACGGGGACTAGCTAAAAGCATTGTTGGCAAGACAATCGCTGACTTTTCTTGTGATTGGCATAAGTTGATCAACAAGCCGGCTGCTAAATATAAACAAACAATCAAAGACCTGAAAATTTTAAGTGTTGAGCGCAGAGCTAAGATGTTGATTGTCAAACTCTCAAAAGGCTTAAATATCCTTGTCCACCTTAAAATGACTGGCCAGTTGGTTTATCGTGGTAAGTCAAAATGTGTAGTTGGGGGTCATCCGATCAAAGAGGGAGCAAATTGTTTGCCTAATAAGTTTACTCACGTAACTTTTTCTTTCACTGATGGCAGCCAGCTTTATTATAATGATGTAAGAAAGTTTGGTTGGCTACGTTTATACACTGATGTTGAATTAGAAAAAGCCTTGGCTGCGAAGAAAATGGGGCCAGAGCCTTTAAGCAAAGAGTTTAGTTTGAAATATTTGCAGCAATTGACTAAAACTGGCAAGAATCGTAAAAGAGTCAAACAGTTTTTAATGGAAAATCAAAACCTAGTTGGGGTGGGGAACATTTATAGCGATGAAGTTTGTTTTTATGCCGGGGTAATGCCAGATAAGCCAGTGGAAAAATTAACTACCCAGCAGATCAAAAAGATCCATGAAGGAATTCAGAAAATTCTAAAGGCCGCTATTAAAGCACAAGGTACAACTGTTAGCGATTATCGTAATGCTGATGGATCTGCAGGTGGGTATGCTAAATATTTAAAAGTCTACCAGCGCTATGGTGAAAAATGCTATCGGTGTAAGGCGAAAGTTGTTAGAATGAAGATTGGAGGACGGACATCGCACTATTGTCCGCAATGTCAAAAATGAAACTAAAACCTACCAAAATAATCTGTGTCGGTTTAAATTATACTGATCACGCTAAAGAGTTGGGGATGCCGATACCTTCCGAGCCTATTATATTTATGAAAGGGATCAATGCTCTTATTTTCAATAACGATAGTATTCTCTATCCGCCGCAAACAAAAAATCTCCATTACGAAGCAGAATTAGCCATAGTGATTAAAGATCGCTGCAAAAATGTTCCCAGAGAAGAAGCTAATAAACATATCGCAGGTTTTACCTGTGCCAACGATGTCACAGCACGAGATTTGCAGGAAAAAGATGGCCAATGGACACGAGCTAAATCATTCGACACATTCTGTCCTGTTGGTCCGCAGATTGTTAAGGGGCTAGATCCGAACAATTTAATAATAAGGTGTTATCTCAACGGCGAGTTAAAACAGTCTTCTAATACAACCAAGATGATCTTTAAGGTTGATGAGATTGTGGCTTTTGTTTCTTCTATCATGACTTTGGAGGCGGAAGATATTATTCTAACCGGTACCCCGCCCGGGGTTGGGCCGATGAAGGTTGGGGATGTTGTGGAAGTTGAGATTGAAGGAATTGGGACGCTGAGAAATAAAATTCTAAATTCTAAGCTGTAAATCCTAATTTCAAAATTCCAAATCGTTTTGGTCATTGGGATTTTGATAATTAGATATTGTTTAGAATTTAGATATTAGTGCTTAGGATTTTTAACCGAGGTTTATTACCAGCATTTCCCCTTGAGCAAGAGGTGCCTCTGCGTCGTTATTTTCCCTCTCTATTTTACTAGGGCTAACGTTATACTTTTCTGCCAGGATGGCAATGGTTTCTGTTGAAGGAGATTTAACTTGGTGAAACTTGATGGGGACTGATCCGGAAGTATATGTCATTGTGTACCTCTACATATGTTATCGTATGAAGTGGGCCGAAACTTGCATGGGAGGAGAAGGTTGTTAGAATATCAGTAAATCAGTGCATCAGAGCGAGAGCAACAGAAAATCAGAATAACAGAGAAACAGAATTCTGGTTTTCTGATTATCTAATAATCTGATAATCTAGTTCTGATATTCTGATACTCTGATGTTCTCTTTTTCCCATTCTGATATACTGATGTTCTGAAAAGTTTATGAAGTATATTTTGCTGATCTTATTATTATTTAACCTGTCTAGTGCAGCACAACCTCTTCCTGCAAAAACATATCTCCCTGCCCCTTTCCTTTGCCAAGCACCCCAGGGCAACTGGTCACAACCCTGGCAGGATGCTTGTGAGGAAGCGACGCTGTGGATGGCGATGAAGTATGTGGGAGTAGTGCAGAGGGACAGTAGTACAGGGGGGCAGGAAATATTGAAGTTGGTTGCCTTTCAAAAGAAAGCCCAAGGCGGGCATTTTGATCTAAGTGCGAAACAAACTGCTCAATTGATCAAGGATTACTATCATTACAATAGTGTAAGCGTTCGTTATGATGTTTCAATTGCTGATATCAAGCAAGAGCTGGTTAAAGGCAATCTAGTTGTCGCACCAATGGCAGGTCAATTATTAAATAATCCCTCTTTCACTCCCCCAGGCCCTGTTTATCACATGGTTTTAGTTAAAGGCTATGATGATCGAACTGGGGAGTATATTACTAATGATCCTGGGACGAAAAGGGGAAGAAATTTTCGTTACAACTACGACGTTTTCTATAAGGCTTTGCATGATTGGCCGGGGGATAAGAAACTGATGCTCCAAGGCAGGAAAGCTATTGTTGTGGTAAAATGTCCCTGATTATGTGCCAGTAGCTCAACTGGATAGAGTGGCGCCCTCCGAAGGCGTAGGTTGCAGGTTCAACTCCTGTCTGGCACAGATTGAAAAAGTTGCGACGGGAGAATCCCGCCGGGCCCAAACTTAAAAAAACTCTAAATTCTAATCTCTAAATACTAAACAAATTTAAATTCCAATTTCCAAATCCGCTGAAATTTCCCTCTTTTTTTACAGATATATAGTGTAGGAGTGTGTTATGACAGGTTTTCTTATTGGGCAAATATTTTATAGTCCTGGGTCACAAGGTTCCTCTGGCGTTACAAATACTTGTCAGCCAATGGTTGACAAAGACTTCCCAGATGTTGCTCCCGCCTTAGACTACATAATGAAAGCCAAATCTACCCCAGTTAATCCAACCTTAGCTTTTGGTTATACTCATCGGGAAGACTATGCCCATCGATCAGCAATTGAGGCTTTTGCGAGTGACATTGTGCCTTGGCTAGCAAAAAACAGATACGATGATATTGTTTTAGAGATTTTTCCTCAAGGAGAAGCCACGGATCCTCTTGAAAAAGAAATAGCATCATTTAATCAGACAGGTAAAATTGGTCAGGAGATGAAGCAATTTATCAACGTTGTTGATAAAAAGAATTTTGAGTTTTTGCTGATGATGTTGTGGATTCATGGCATTAAGATCCACTCTGGTGGAGTTGATTATGAAAATATAAATAATACTATCTTGCACCCCAACATGACGAGCCAAGAGGTGGATCAAATTAGAAGAGAAGTCGCCCGGAATACGGCCGGCCGAATTAGTGCTCTTAGAGGGCAAGGGAAAAAAACAGCCAGTTTAAATGGTTGTTTACATACAGATATTTACCCAACCCCCAAGAGCCTGCCAGCTAACTTTGTTCGACATCTTCCAGTTTCTTTTGGCAAGGGAGTTGTAGAAGTGGATTTAACTATTCCAGAAATTTCCACAAAGGGCAATGCTTATGAGGATTTACCGCTTTCCAAGCAATGTCAATGGAAAGAGTTCATTCCTAATTCAGGAATGAGACTTGTTTCTGAAGGTCCAAGAAGCTATCTCTTAGTTTGGTCAGAGTGCAAGTAGTCTAAATAAAGTGTGTTGTTCCCACGGCAGGAGGGGTGCTTTCCCCTGGTCTTCTGGTAGAAGGTGCTCTTAGTGGTTTGCTGCCAGGCTTATGGTGAGTTTCATACCTTGCATCTGTATTTACATACTGTTCAGTAAATGGATTTGACCCAACCTCTCCAGCTACCGGACCTTCTTCTTCGTCTTCGGCGCTGCCGATATCCGCAGGGCAAGATTTACCAGCGAATTTTGGAGCAACATTTATAGCCTTTATTAAAACACTTTCACGAGCCCTAAAGGCTTGTGAAGTTGGGTTATAGGTTACGGGGATTTCGGCTGAAGTGCTTGTGTCTTTGTTCCCAAGAATCTTGGTCTGTTTTAAGCGGGAGAAAAGCTCTGACTGTAAGCCAATAATATTCTCTCTCATCTTTGGGTCAGCTTTATTAAACTTATCGGATTCAATAAATTCAGTCAGTTCTTCGTATAATCCTTGGGCTAGGGGGATGGCGGCATCTTCCGCCTCACATTTGTTGGTAAGCATTTGTTTGTAGGCCTTAAAGCGAGTGGAAATTTGGGTATTTCCCTGAGTATCCCCTTCTCTTCTTAACTGAATTTCACAATAGTTAATAGCGGCTCCGTAAGCGGTTCTTTCTGTCCTGCCCTCAAAGTTTCCGTTAAGATTTATGCCTGGACGACTGATAAAATTATTGAAATCTTTGGTAACATCACTTGCTCCAACATGAACTTCCACCATTATATCTACCTCCTCGGTACGGCTATTGAATAGCTCGCCCCTCTACTATATATATCGTATTTTGAGGGTAAAAACTTGTGTTATAATGCCAAAGTTATGAACTTTATCAAATTTCTAGGCACTGGTGGAGCTCGAGTAGTAGTTGCCAGGCAACTGAGGGCTTCTGGTGGTATTTGGCTCTCTTTGGATGGCACCAATCTTCTTGTTGATCCAGGCCCAGGATCTTTAACCGGTTGTTTTTCTTCTCGCCCTAAACTAGACCCCACCACTTTAAACGGGATTCTTCTTTCCCATAAACATCTTGATCATGCCGGTGACATCAACACGATGATTGAGGCGATGACGATTGGCGGAAAAGAGAGGCGGGGGATAGTTTTGGTTCCTGGGGATGCGCTTTATGGGGATGACCCGATAATCTATAAATACTTGCGTTCTTATGTGGATGGAATAGGAGAATTAAAAGAAAAGGGCAAATATAAAATTGGCAATATTAAAATCCAAACCCCGGTTAGACATGTTCATGGGGTTGAGACTTATGGCTTGATCTTTAAGGGGAAGAAAACTTCAATTGCCTATATCTCTGATACCAAATATTTTCCCGGCCTAGAGAAAAAGTATAAAGCCGACATTCTTATTATCAATGTTCTAATGGTAGATTATTATAAATACAATCATCTTTGTGTTAATGATGCGAGGACAATTATTGAGACAGCTAAACCAAAAGCAACAATATTGACTCATTTTGGCAATTGGATGCTTAGGGCCGGACCAGAAAAGATTGCAGAACGGTTGAGTCAAAAGACTGGGCGAAAAGTTATTGCGGCCAGGGATGGGATGGTTTATAAATTAAACTAGCATCCCTTGAGCAATTTCCCCAAATCTTATATAATTACTTAAGTTGAGCCATGAAGAAAAATATTAACCAACTTAGAATTCTAATTCTTTTAGTTATCATCGGGGTTTCTATTTATATTCTTAACCAGATGCCGATTAATCTTGGTTTGGATTTGCAGGGTGGTACCCGCTTAGTTTTGGAAGGTCAACCAACTGCTAAAATAAAAGTCACTGATGATGCTATGGCAGGAGCTGTGGCTGTTATTCGCAATCGTATCGATCCACGCGGTGTTGCAGAGCCGATTATTCAAAGAAAAGGCCGAGATCAAATAGTTGTTGAGTTGCCCGGGGTTAAAGATCCTGACCGGGTTATTAAATTAATTGGTGATACAGCTTTGTTGGAGTTTGTAGAAGCGGAGTGGGCGCCGGCTGATGAGACAAAGTTAACAACCCAAAAAGTCAAAGATTATTATGGTGAAGAGGCTTACCTTGATAATGTTGAGTTGAAAAGGGATGGTCAGGTTGTATCCAAGCGACCAATCATTTTAAAGAATACAGCTATTACCGGGTCTCTCCTCAAAGGGGCCTGGCCAGGAGTGGATGAATATGGTAATTCGGTAATTGACATTGAGTTTGATTCAGAGGGAGCCAGTAAGTTTGGTGCGGTTACCGCCCGCTCTGTTGGCAGGCCTTTGGCAATTTTATTGGATAAAAAAGTTATTTCTGCTCCTAATGTTCGTGAGCCAATTCCTTCCGGTAAGGCTCAGATCTCCGGGGATTTTACCATCGACGAAGTTCAAGATTTGGTGATCAAGCTAAAGGCTGGCGCTTTGCCTATTCCAGTTAAAGCCATTGAGACGCGCATAGTTGGTCCAACTTTAGGAAGGGATTCTATCGACAAGAGCATGGTGGCAGGCTTGATTGGTTTTATGATTATTGCCGCTTTTATGATTTTCTATTACCGTTTGCCTGGCCTTTTAGCTGATATTGCTTTGGGGATTTATATTCTAATAGTTTTGGCGCTTCTCTCTCTCTTGCATGCGACCTTAACTCTGCCTGGTATTGCAGGTTTACTGCTTTCAATTGGTATGGCTGTCGATGCGAACATTATTATCTTTGAGCGCCTAAAGGAAGAGCTGCGCTCTAAAAAGACAATTCGCTTGGCAATTGATACTAGCTTCCAACGAGCTTTGACGGCGATTTTAGATGCCAACCTGACCACAATAATTGCCGCCGGTACCCTTTTCTTTGTCGGGACAGGCTCAATTAAAGGCTTTGCTGTTACGCTTACTGTTGGTATTGCTGCTTCAATGTTTACGTCAATCGTTATCACTCGCATGTTATTGGATATAGTGTTAGATGCTAAAATCTTGGCTGATGCCAAGAGTAAGTTGGTGTATCGATGACCTTTAATTTTGTCGGAAAAAGAAGAATTTGGTTTACGATTTCCGGGGCACTTTTGGCTTTGGCAGTCGGGGCGTTGCTCTTTAATGTTTTTGTGCGCGGACACGTGATGAATTTTGGCATTGATTTTACCGGTGGAACCATGGTTACTTTGAGATTTCCAGCCATGGTTTCTGTTGCTGACGTTCGAGAAACTTTGGAGAAACATGGCTTAGGAAAGAGCATTATTCAGCGTTCAGGTAAGCAGGATATTTATATCCGCACAGAAGAAATAGAGAGTGGGCTCCGGGCCAAGATTGTTGACGAGCTAAAAGAAAAATATGGTGACGTTGAATTATTGGAGGCGGACACAATTGGCCCGGTCATTGGCAAAGAATTGCGCACTCAAGCCTTGTGGGCTTTATTTGTTGCCTCTCTAGGAATAATTCTCTATGTCTCTTTCCGTTTTGAGTTTAAATATGCTGTGGCTGCGCTTTTAGCCCTTTATCATGATGCGATTATTACCACCGGGATTATTGCTTTGTTGTGGCGCGATATTGAAATCCAGTTTATAGCAGCGATTTTAACTATCATGGGTTATTCGATTAACGATAGCATTGTGATTTTTGATCGTATTCGAGAAAATATTAAAAAGCTGGGCGGCAAGAAGATGAAACTGTCGGAAATAATAAATATCAGCATTGCCGAGACCATGGCGCGGTCAATCAACACGGTTTTAACTACGGTAATAATTGTTATAGCGGTCCTTTTCTTTGGCGGAGAGACCCTCAAAGACTTTGCCCTGACTCTTTTGATCGGCTTTGTAGTTGGTGCGTATTCGTCCATCTTTGTGGCTAGCCCGATCATTGCTGTTTGGGAATCTAGGAAATAGAGGCAGGGATTAGGTTTTAGATGCCAGTATTGATGGTGGAAAGAGGAGCGATAAATTGGATTATCTAACATCAACTATCTGTGCCCAGCTTCCATACTGGCTTCTACTACCTCAACCCAGCTCCCAACATCAATCATGAAATATATATTGCTAGGCATAATCCAAGGTCTAACTGAATTTTTACCTGTTTCTTCCTCCGGACATCTGGTCATCTTCCAGCATTTGCTTCGGGTTCCTGAAAGCATCGCCTTTGACACTATCGTTCATTTGGCTACAGCCCTGGCGGTACTAATTTATTTTTGGCGTGACATTGCCAGGCTCATAAATCCTAAAGCGTTAATGGCCGAAAGCGAAACAAGGAAATTATTTTTTTTATTACTCATAGCAACCTTTTTAACCGCTGTCTTGGGGTTTGGCTTTAAGGATTTTTTTGAAGGTTTGTTTAGCTCTGTTTTTGCGGTTGGCTGCTTTTTAATCTTAACCGGGGCAGTTATTCTTGTTGGGGAGAAATTAGGTAAGGGGCAACGCAAAGTAGCAGACATGAACCTTTGGGATGCAGTTTTGATTGGTTTGGCTCAAGGAGCGGCAATTTGTCCCGGGCTGTCACGTTCCGGCACAACGATCTCAGCTTCTTTGGGAAGGAATCTGGATAGGGGCTTAGCGGCTAGATTTTCCTTTCTCTTATCCATTCCTGCAATTTTAGGGGCTGGGATTCTTCAGTCCAAGGCAATCTTTAAGGCCGGAACTGTTGGGATTGGTCTTTGGCCCTTGATTTTAGGTTTTATTGCCGCGTTTATCTCCGGTTTATTCGCAATCAAAATATTCATGAATATTATCCAGCGAACCTCGATTAAAGGTTTTGCGTACTATTGTTTTGTGATAGGGCTACTGGTTTTGATCTTCTCTGTTATTTAAGATAGTTAAGGCTATTAAGGCTTTTAGGTGATTAAGAGCCTTTAAGATATTAGGGCTGTTAAGATGGATAGGGCATAGGAGGAATAAACTTTCTTTTCTATCTTTTTCCTTTCCTATCTTGGCGGCCTTCATTTTCCTGACAGCCCTCATTCCCTTTAAAGCCCTAAAGGCCGTAACCACCTTATTGTTTTAATTATTGTTTTAATTTGACCGTTTAAAGGCTTTAAGGTATATTACTCCTAATGATCTTAGACGACATAATTGCCAATAAACAACAGGAAGTTACTGCTCTTAAAGATATGTACAGGGGCAAGGATTTGGCTAGTTTTGCCAAGAGATTACTGGCTCCGCGAGGCTTTCTGGCTGCTTTTCCTCAGGGGAAAGTTGCTCTTATTGCTGAGATCAAAAAAGCTTCTCCTTCAGCTGGTGATATTAATGCTGATCTTGATGTAAAAACCGTGGCCAAGTTATATGAAGATAGTGGGGCAGCTGCTCTTTCTGTTCTGACAGATAACAAATATTTTAAGGGTAAGCTGGAAGATTTAATTGCCGCCAAGCAGGCAGTCAATCTACCGGTCCTGCGCAAAGATTTTATTATTGACGAAGCCCAGGTTTATGAGGCCAGAATTGCTGGGGCGGATGCCGTGCTTTTAATTGTTAAATTGCTAAACCTGCCTGCCGGCAGGCAAGGTGTTAAATTGTTGGAAGATTTGCTCAAGTTGATTGAGGATTTGGGGATGCAGGCGCTTGTTGAAACTCATCACGAAGCAGAAGTAGAAATTGCTTTAAAGGTTGGCGCCGGAATTATTGGCATTAACAATCGCGACCTCGATACTTTTAAGGTTGATTTTAATGCCACGCTTAAGTTGGTGGAAAAGTTTCCAGAACTTAAGGAGCGAATTCTCATTAGTGAGAGTGGGATTGAAACCAACGAACAAGTTAAGGCCTTACAGGCTGTTGGGGTGCGAGGGGTTTTAGTTGGAACTTCTCTGCTCAAAAGCTCTAGTGTCTCTGCAAAGATAAAAGAGCTACTTAGATGAGACAGAAGTCTATAAGTCTTGCGGTCTTGATTGTAGCCTTTTTGCTATTTGTCATTTCTGATCCAGTCCTTGCCCTAGCTGAAGCCCCTCCTTATGTGATGGTTGCTACCCCTGAAGTCAAGTATGTCCGTTCTTTTGGCGGTCCAGATCCGGGTCAGTTTTTTGCCCCTCATGATATTGCCGCAGCCTTGATGGGCGATACGGAGACCCTGCTTGTTGCTGACACAGAAAAAAACCAGATTAAAAAAATAAGTGAAAACGGTAATTTTGTTCATCACTTTGGAGATTTGGGGATAATGCCCGGCCAATTAAATTCACCAATAGGCATTGCTGTTAGTCATGGTTTTAATGTTTATGTTTCAGAACGAGATAACAATCGCATTCAGTTGTTTGATTTTCTTGGTAATTATGTCAGGACAATTGCAGCAGGCAATATTAATTTTCAACATATTAGTAGCCCTCGAGGTATGGCCGTTGATCAAAGGGGCAATCTATTTGTGGCTGATTTTGGCAACGACAGGGTTCTAAAGTTTGGAGATACTGGGGAGTTTTTAGGTGAGGTTGGCGGCTTTGGTGGTTTGTCCGGCAGGTTTAGCGGACCCAGTGATGTGGCTCTTGATAGTGGCGAAAATATCTATGTAGCTGATACCCATAACCACCAGGTGCAAAAACTCAACTCTGATGGCAACCATATTTTAAGTTTTGGGAAAGGTGGAGAAGCGCCGGGTCAGTTTTTAGAACCGCAAGGAATTGCAGTAGATTCAAGGTTTATTTATGTTGCCGATACGGGCAACAACCGCATTCAGATTTTTTCTAAGATGGGGACTTTTTTGCTGGCTTATGGTGGGTTTGGTGTCGAGGAGGGGAAATTCAGGGGACCAAGGGGCATTTGTTTGGGGAGCCAGGGACGAGTCTATGTGGCTGATACCGGGAATAACCGGATAGTGATGCTCAAGGTTTTTGACCGACCATAACCCGCATGCTACAATCTCAAGATCATGCGAACCTTAGGGATTGATCCAGGCATAGCCACAACTGGTTTTGGTTTGGTAGAAGAAAATGGTCAAAAGTTAGTCTTTGTTGAGCATGGGGTGATCAAAACTTCTCCCCAGCAAAACTCGAAAGACCGTCTGCAAAAAATATTTATTGAGGCCAAGAAGATAATCAAAGATTTTAAGCCCCAGGCTGTAGCAATTGAAAAGCTGTTCTTTGGTAAAAATGCCAAAACAGCCATGGCAGTTAGTCAGGCTAGGGGAATTATGTTATTGTCTGCTGCGGAGGCTGGGGTATCAGTGACGGAATATTCTCCTTTGGAAGTAAAGATTGCTTTAACTGGATATGGACGAGCAGAAAAGAAGCAGATTCAACAAATGGTTAAAATTTTGTTGGGATTAGCGGACGTGCCCAAGCCTGATGATGCTGCAGATGCTTTGGCAATCGCAATTTGTCATCATCACTCGTACAAATTAAAAAACTTATGATTAGTCATCTAAAAGGTATTTTAGAACATGTTGCCAAAGACCACATTGTGGTAGATGTTGGTAATGTGGGTTATTATGTAAAAGTTTCTGCCGGTACTTTGGCCAAGTTGCCTAAGCCGGGAGAAAAAGTCCACGTTTATACTTATCAAGTTGTGCGTGAGGATGATATTTCTCTCTACGGATTTATTACTAAAGAAGAAAAAAACCTTTTTGCTTTGCTTTTGTCTGTTTCCGGTATTGGCCCTAAGGCTTCTTTAGCCCTGCTGTCATCTTTCCCTATAGATAAATTAGCCACTGCCATCACCAATGGCAATGTCGGTTTAATTTCCACGGTTCCCGGAATTGGTAAAAAGACGGCTCAAAAACTAGTCATTGAACTGAAAGAAAAAGTGGCTAAGGCTTATGCCCTTAAAGCTGCTGATACTGGTATGGGTATCCCCGACACAGAAGAATCTCCTCAGGTTGCCGACGCTATTTCCGCTTTGGTTTCCCTCGGTTACTCTTCCAAAGAGGCTCGGTCTGCTATTGCTCAAACCGATGTGGCCAGTAATGATGTAGAAGTCATCATTAAGCAAGCCCTAAAATCTTTGGTCTAAAGATTGTTGATGGCCCACTCTTCAGCAGCGCGCATCCATACCCGTGGTAGAAATGTTTCTGGGGTCAGGTGTTTTACATAGATGGTATAAAGTTTAACCAAGTTACCACCTAAAACATCCATAAACAATTGATCACCTATCATTGCTGCTTCTTCAGCTTTAGCATCAACCATCTTCAACGCCCGCCAAAAAGCAAAGGGGAGGGGTTTCATCCCAAAGTGAATGCTTGGTACTTCCAAGGTTTCGGCAATATGTTTTACTCGCATAGGATGTCGGCTGTTAGAAGTTAAACAGATTTTAAAACCTTCTTCTTTGCGGGCCGTTATCCATTGCAACACACTGGGGTAAACATCATGGACTTTGCGTGAGATTAAAGTATCATCAATGTCTAAGAGTAGAGTTGTAATCCCTTTTTGTTTTAAAACTTCAAAATCAATTGACTGGATGTCAGTCGCGGTCTGATCAGGCTTAAAAAGCGCCTTAAACTTACTAATCAGGTTGTTTGTTTCTCGTTCCATCTTAGATAGTAGCGATTTGTTCAATTTCCAGCCTCTCTTTTAAACCGGCTAGTATTTTATCAAACTCGTCTTTAAAGTCAGGTGAAAGCATCAGCTTTAGGGTTGCTTCTGTGCCCAGCTCAGGAGCAGGGGTTCTAATGGCGACCATCCCCTCAAAGGCTTCAAAATACGGGCAAAGGAGATAAATGTCCTTCTTTTTAACCCTTAAAAATACGTTAATTGAGTCTTTCATAATTTTTCAATATAGAATAGCACGATTACCGGCAGATCGTTATACAAGATTTGGTTAACTTTTTTTAGCTTGGCATGTCGTTCTGTTGAAATTGCTGTGTTGATGCCGGCCACCTGACTCAAGAGCGTGTCAACGGTTGGATTACTGTAACCGGTAAAATTAACCTGTCCTGTGGTGGTAAAAAGAGGCTCAACCAGGCTGTAGCTGTCCACATTTGCGGTGCCGGCCTCACCGGTAAAAAGTTGTTCTACTCCGGCTTTGTAGCCGAGTAAAAACATATCGTATTTACCGGAACCAAGCTCTTTAACCCATTGGTCCTGATTTTGATAGGGAGCCTGAATGCGTTTTACTTTTATACCAAGATCTTTTAATTCGCTTTGAATTATTTTGGCAATAGCAATGGTTTTTATCCCGTCAGTATGTAAGAGGGTTAGCTCTTTTAAGCGCTGGTCATTAATCCCTAAACCGGCTTGGGCCATTAATTTTTTACCATAACTGACATTGTATTTGTATGGTTTAAGATCTGGATCAAACCCCAGCATGGTTGGAGGAATAATGCTGGCTGGAATTGCTTCACCACTGACTGCGGCTTGTATAATAACTGCTTTATCAAGACATTGGTTAACCGCATACCGAACCTTGATATCTTTAAAAACCCCCTGCTTGAGGTTAAAACCGAGGAACCAGATACCGTCGTAGGACTTCGTTTGGGCAATTGATGGTCTTGCTGAAATCCAAAGGCCAAAGATCAAAGCGCAAAACAAGATCAAGGGAAAAAATCCCAAGATCAAAACTGCTTTGGTCTTTGACCTTGGATCTTGGGGTTTGTTTTGATCTTTTTTCTTTGATCTTTGAGCTTCAAATTTCTGGCGTGTCATTTAGTCTGGTATTTCTTCTTGCCGACTTCAAAGAGGTCTTTGCCTTTGCAGTCAATCGCTACAATAGCGGGCAGGTTGGTTGCTTCAAGCTCCAGCACAGCTTCCGGCCCAAGCTCCGGATAGGCAATAATGGTTGATTTTAAAATATGTTTTGCTATTCCGGCAGAAATGCCTCCGGGGACTACCAGATAAATCGCTTGATACTTTTTCATGGCGTCTTTCACTACCTGGCTGCGCAGCCCCTTGCCAATGGTGATTTTTAAACCTTTTTTGAGCAAGTCTACAGTATAAGGATCCATACGAGAGGCAGTAGTTGGCCCAATAGAACCAATCACCTGTCCTTTTTTTGCTGGGGTGGGGGAGGCGTAAAACAAAATACTCCCCTTTATTTCAAAGGGTGGGTTTTTACCAAAGAGTTTATGGGCTGAGTCCCTGGCTGCATAGATTGTGCCTGAAATTAAGACGCGATCACCAATGTTTAATGATTTAATATCCTTTTCCGTTAAAGGAGCTTTTAGGACTAGACTTGTTTTTTTGGTCTTCTTTTTGGTCATCACAGAGTTGCCTCTTTGTAGCGATGTGAATGACACTGAATATTTACTGCTACCGGTAGGCTGGAGATATGGCAAGGATATCTTTCAATATGTACTGCCAAGGCTGTTGTATTGCCGCCTAAACCCATTGGCCCAATGCCTGTCGCATTAATTTTTTCCAGCAATTCATTTTCCCAGGCAGCTGTTTCCTGATCACTATTTGGTTTTCCTAATTCTCTCATCAATGATTCTTTGGCCAGCAGTGGGGCATAATCAAAACTACCGCCAACCCCGATGCCTATAATCATTGGAGGGCAGGGGTTGGGTCCATTTTTTTCAATCAAATCAAGCACGAAACTGTTAATTTCTTCTTTGGTGCTTGAAGGGTTAAACATTTTTATGGCGCTGCAATTTTCTGCTCCGCCGCCTTTGGCCAACAAACGTATTCTGATGTTTTCGCCGGGAACAATATCAAGATGAATGATAGCGGGAAGATTGTTGCCGGTATTTTCCCTCTTTAAGGGGTCTTTGGTGACAGATTTTCTCAAGTGGCCTTTGTCATAGGCACTGCTAACCCCTTCGTTAATGGCTGCTTTGAGGTTGCCGCCGATAATATGCACGTCTTGGCCGATTTCTACAAAAACAATAGCTAGGCCAGTATCTTGGCAAAGAGGCATTTTTTCCCGCCAGGCAACTTTGGCGTTGTTAATAATTTGTTTTAGGATTTCCTGGCCGGAGGATGATTCTTCCTTGGCTAAAGCTTTGTTAAGGGCAGCTAAAACATCTTCAGAAAGGTTTGTATTAGCTTCAATACAAAGGGTGCGAACTGTTTGAGTGATCTTTTTTGCTACTATTTCGCGCATTTATGGGAAAATTATAACATATGCACATAGGTGAGTGCAATGGGAGGTAATGGGAATTGGGTAATGTGTAATGTGAATATATTATTCTCCATTCTCATTACACATTACGGATTACTATATTCTACTGAATCTTAGCGTTATTATTCTTAATCGCTTCAGCGGATTTTTGCAGAGCAGCTCTTTCTTCTTCAGTTAGCTCAATTTCAACAATTTCTTCAACTCCATTTTTGCCAAGTTTAGCCGGAAGACCAACGTAGAGATCTTTTAATCCATATTCACCATTGGCATAAACAGAGGAAATAATAGTCTCTTTGGTATCTTTTAAAACTGCTTCAGCCATATAAACAGCTGCGGCTGATGGGGCATAGTAGGCTGAGCCGGTTTTTAGGTGGGCTACGATTTCTGCACCGCCGTTTTGCGTGCGGGTAACAATTTGCTTGATTTTATTATCAGACAAAAGCTCGGTTATTGATTGGCCCTTAACTGTTGTTTGGCTGGGTACTGGCACCATTAAATCCCCGTGTGTGCCTAAAACAACCGCTTTAACTTCGGTTATGGGTGCGTTTAATTCCAGGGCAATAAAGGTTGCCATCCTGGCCAGGTCAAGCAATGGTGCCATGCCAAGAACTCTATTGGGGGGGAATCCGGAAACCTTCCAGGCCAAATAGGTCATGGTGTCTAAGGGATTGGTGACCAAAAGAATTATGGAATTAGGCGCATATTTTTTAATATTGTTAACAACATCGGTAATAATTGCCGCATTCATTTTAAGTAAGTCATCGCGGCTCATGCCAGGTTTTCTGGCCAAGCCTGCCGTTACAATTACCAGGCTGGAATCTTTAATGTCAGCAAAATCATTGGTGCCGATAACCAGTGAATTAAAACCAACAACTGGGCCCGATTGCATGATGTCCAGGGCTTTGCCTTGGGGGATACCTTCGACAATGTCAACCAGGACAATGTCGCCAAGATTTTTTTCTGCTAATCTTTGAGCACAAGTGGCCCCAACGTTTCCTGCCCCGATTACACTAATTTTTGTTGTCATAATAAAACTATTCTAGCAGAATAGTTGAGGCCAGGCAATTTTGAAACCTTGCTCAGATAATCCGGATAAAGTATAATTAATGCATTGTGAATGAAGCCAAAAAGACAATAACAAAAGATATGGTCATTACGGAAGCGCTCAAGATAAAACCGGAGATTGCTGCTATTTTGATGGGGAAGGGGATGCACTGCTTAGGTTGTGTTATTGCCCATGGTGAAACCATTGAGCAGGCGGCTGAAGTTCACGGTTTAAACCTTGATGAGCTCTTAGCCGAAATTAACGCAGCTTAATCCGCCTACCTTCTCCTTCGCTACCTTGTAGCTACGGAGAATTTCG
Source organism: candidate division WOR-1 bacterium RIFOXYB2_FULL_42_35 (assembly GCA_001771545.1). Taxonomy (GTDB): domain Bacteria; phylum Margulisbacteria; class WOR-1; order O2-12-FULL-45-9; family O2-12-FULL-45-9; genus XYD2-FULL-41-8. The sequence goes on from MEUC01000047.1 coordinate 17,465, forward strand.
GCGGACTAGTATAAGGAGGATTAAAAGATGGCTGAAAGCGTTAAGATATATTCTACCCCCACTTGTCCATACTGTAAGATGGCCAAACAGTTCTTAACTGAAAACAATATAGCCTTTGAAGATATTGATGTGGCCGCTAATCAGGCAGCCGCTCAAGAAGTAATTGCCAAATCTGGGCAAATGGGCGTTCCGGTCATTGAAATTGATGGAAAGATTGTTGTTGGTTTTGATAAAGGCAAGCTCAAAGATCTGTTGAAGATTTAGGGAGGACAAATTATGTCTATTAAGGTTGATCAAGCGCTCTGTTCCGGTTGCGGTCTTTGTGTTGAATTATGTCCGGAGGTTTTTTCCTGGGGTTCAGAAGGTAAAGCCGTAGTAAAAAAACAAGAGAGCGAAACTTGCGATCTGGAAGAAATTGCTGACCAGTGTCCCATGGAAGCAATAGAAATTTAACTCGTGAGAATATCCCGCAAACTAGCCTATAGTTTTGGTGCAGTTGCTATGGCGCTCTCTTTTCAAGCTTTTTCCACCTATATTGTCTTCTTTTATGTTGATATTGTTAAATTGCCGGCTTACCTGGCGGCTACAGGTATGCTGATTTATGCTGTTTGGAATGCTATTAATGATCCTTTGGCCGGATATATTTCTGATCACACCCATTCCAGGTGGGGCCGCAGAATTCCTTATATTGCCTTGGGCGCGATCCCTTTTGGTTTAATATATTTTCTGCTCTGGATTCCACCTTTTACCGAATATTCACAAATCTTTATGCTTTTTATTTATTTTGTGGTCTTTATCTGCTTGTTTGATACCTTTTATACAATAACTATTTTAAATTGGTCCTGTTTATATCCGGAAATGTTTCCCGGCTTAAAAGAGCGTTCCCAGGTTAACGCTTTCCGACAGACGTTTACGATGTTTGGTTTGTTGCTGGGGGTAGCTTTACCGCCGATTATCTATGGCAGTTTGGGTTGGGGAGTGTTGGGTGCTGTTTTTGGTGTCTTGATAGCTGTTTCCCTCTTGATCGTTTTATTTGGCAGTCGGGAGCATGTGCAATACTGCCAGGAAAAACAACTCTCTTTTTGGTTGTCTTTTAAATATACTTTTCAGAACAGTTCTTTTTTAACCTTTGTTTTTGCTAATTTTTTTGTGCAATTTTCTTTCTTAATGGTTTTAGCCACGGTCCCTTTTTTCACTAAGTATGTTTTGGATATTTCGGCGACCAAAACTGCAGCCATCTTTGCAATTGCCTTTATTGCGGCGATTCCGATGCTTTATGTTTGGGAATTTATTGCTAATCGAGTAGGGGCCAAGAAAACCTTTATGTCTGCTCTTTTAGTTATGGCGCTCTGTTTGCTGCCTCTTTTTTCGGCAGTAAACTTTTGGTCAACTTTTATTGCGGCGGCCTTTGTTGGCGTTGGGTTATCTGGTTTTATGCTAGTTGCCGACCTAATTATTGCCGATGTTATTGATGAGGATGAAATCAAAACCGGTACCCGCAGGGAGGGGATTTATTTTGGCTCTACGGCTTTTATTAGTCGCTTTGCTATTGCGCTTGAAGCTGTTTGTATGGGCGTAATTTTTATCAAAACCGGCTATAGTCCATATATTTTTAAACAAACGGGGGAGTTTCTGCTAGGTTTGCGCTTTTTAATTGCCGGAATTCCAATTATTGCCTTGCTCTTGGCTTTTGTGATAATATCATTCTATCCTTTGTCGGGTAAGAGCAAATTTAAACAATTACATAATCAATTAGAAAAATTACACGAGAAGAAAGGGGTGAATTAAATGGCAGCAGGACAGAAACCGGAAATTGACAGTGATCTTTGCACCGGTTGTGGTATTTGTGTTGACGCTTGCCCACACCAGGCTTTAGAGTTGGTTGATGGCTTAGCAAAATTAACTAAACCGGAAAAATGTGATGGCGATGCAGCCTGTAGGGAAGCTTGCCCGGTTGAAGCGATTACTATGAAACCGTAATAATAGTAGTGCAGTAGTTGATAGTGCGGTAGTACAGGATTATTAATAGAGCACCCAAGGGAAGAACTCTCTTGGGTGTTTTTTTTAGTCGGAGTTCTTTCCACCTAAGAGAAGGAAGAGTAGAGCGGCTCTAACAGCCACCCCATTAGTGACCTGTTCCAAGATAACATTGTTTAAACCGTCGGCAATTTCCGAAGTGATTTCTACCCCGCGATTGATTGGCCCAGGATGCATAACCACAACATCGGGCTTAGCCTTTTTCATTCTTTCAGCATTCAGTCCGTAAAGCTGAGCGTATTCTTCAATTGAGGGAAACAGTCCTTTGCCCTGACGTTCCATCTGGATCCTAAGCATATTAATAAAATCAGCGTCAACTATTTCTTTATCAAAGTCATAAGATACTCTGGCTCCCATCTTTTCAATGCCCTCTGGAATCATGGTAGGGGGTCCAACCACCACAACTTTTGCCCCTAATTTTGTTAGTCCCCAAATGTTTGACCTGGCAACTCTTGAGTGAGAAATATCTCCAACAATCAGAACTTTCTTGCCTCTGACGCTCCCTTTTTTTTCCTTCATGGTAAAGATATCAAGCAAGCCCTGGGTGGGATGTTCGTTAAACCCGTCGCCGGCATTAATAACCACAACCTTGCTATTCTTGGCAGCCAGGTGAGGGGCTCCGGCCATCGAATGACGCATAATAATGGCATCCACTCCCATTACTTCTAAATTTTTGATGGTGTCAATTAAGTTTTCCCCTTTAACCACGCTGCTAGAGGAAACAGCCACGTTGGTAATATTGGCCGATAAAATTTTTGCGGCCATGTTAAAAGATGTTCTGGTTCTTGTGCTAGCTTCAAAAAAGAAGGTGATAATGTGTTTTCCCAGTAAAGTTGGGACTTTGGGGATTGGCCTGGCGGCAACTTCTTTCATGGAACGGGCAGTTCTAAGGATTAATTTTATTTCATCAACGGAGAGATCTTTGAGGCCGAGGAGATCTTTACGATTCAAACTTTTTACTTTGTTCATGACGATTGCTTGTAAACCTTAGTTATTATATCATAATAATCAGCATGAAACCACGTGGCCGGCTTCTTCTAGTCTTTATTATAGTTGTTATCGTAATTTCTTATTTTGTCTCCTTACGTCGGTTCTCATTGTCTTCAGAGAAAAGTGCTTTCTTGATGAATACCCCGGTTATTGTAAGGGTTGAAGGACCGGACGCAATTATTGCCATTGACGAAATCCGTAGGTTAGATAATCTTTTTAATAAATTTTCCCCTGATAGCGAAATCACCAAACTTAACCGAGGGGAGAAAATAAACTTGTCAGAAGATACCGTTCAATGCTTGAAGTTAGCCGAAGAGATGAAACGGCTTACTAATGGGGCTTTTGATGTGGGCTTAGGCGCAGGCACAGGGCTACGCCTTGATCTTGGTGGAATCGCCAAAGGCTATGCTGTTGAAAAAGCCAGACACCTACTGCTGAAATCGGGCGCCAAAAGTGGTATTATAGACATGAGATCAAGCATAGCAGTTTTTGGCCGGAGGTCTTGGAAGATAGGGATTCAGCACCCTCGTGAGAAAGATAAGCTCCTTGGGATTGTTGAACTTCAAGAGGGACAAGCCCTATCAACTTCTGGTGATTATGAACGGGGACAACATATTGTTGATCCCAGGACTCACAAGTCTGCTCGGAAATGCCAGAGCGTTACGTTGGTTGGAACAAATGCGGCGCAATTGGATGCCCTTTCCACAGCGGTTTTTGTTCTTGGGTCAGTGAAAGGATTACAGTTGCTAGAGGGCTTAGTCGAGGTTGAAGGGTTAGTGGTTGATGCGGAAGGAAAAATAAGCAGGACACGGGGATTTAAACTTTTATGATTATTTTGGCGCTTAATTGTGGCAGCTCGTCGGTAAAATATAAACTTTTCTCTTGGGAAGAGCGAAAAACCGTAACCAACGGGGTGATTGAGCGGATTGGTATTGAAGGGGGGCCGCGTGATCATCGTGATGCTTTGCAGGAAATTATTCGCAGCTTACCTGGCAAGATTGATGCGGTTGGACATCGAGTTGTTCATGGTGGAGAAAAATTTAAAAGTTCGGTTTTAATTAATGATGAGGTCTTAGAAGCTATTCGCAGCGTCCAGGATCTTGCCCCACTACATAATCCCCCTAACATTGCTGGAATCGAAGCCGCCAAAGAAGTTTTACCCAACATTCCACACATTGCAGTTTTTGACACAGCTTTTCATCAAACCATGCCAGAACAAGCCTTTATTTATCCGGTTCCATATGAGTGGTATGGCATGTATGGGGTGCGGCGTTATGGCTTTCACGGCACTTCTCATTTATATGTTTCTCGTCGGGCTGCAGTTCTTTTGGGCAAAAAGCCCTCCGAAGTTAATTTAATTACTATGCACATTGGCAATGGGGTCAGCATTACCGCGGTAAAAAATGGGATTTCTGTTGATACCAGCATGGGACTGACTCCTCTTGAGGGCCCGGTTATGGGTACGCGTTCCGGTGATATTGATCCGGCCATCATTCTTTTTATGATTGAAAAAGAGGGTTTTTATGTTGAAGAGGTTGATAGTATTTTAAACAAAAAATCAGGCTTGCTGGGTATTACCGGTAAGTATATGGATCGTCGTGATATTGATAAGGCAGCCACAGCTGGAGACAAACGTGCTAAGTTGGCTCAAGTTATCGAAGCCTATCGTTTGAGGAAGTATATTGGTTCTTATTTGGCAGCCTTAGGGCATGTTGATGCCATAGTTTTTACGGCTGGGGCAGGGGAGAAGAATTTTGCTCTCAGACAAAGGGTTCTTTCCGAGCTAGATATGTTGGGCATTCGTTTAGATAAAAATAGAAACGAGAACAGTAAGGGGCAAAGTGAGGAGCTGATTTCTGCCGATGATTCGGTTATAAAAATTTTTGTTGTGCCTACCGATGAAGAAATCGTTTTTATTGAGGATGTAGTGGCCATACTTGAGGGGCGTTACGAAACACATACGCACTTCAAATATTCTTTTGAAAATCCAGATTATAAGGGGAAAACTCAATGAATATAATAATTTACGAAGACGAGGGGTATAAGGATTTTTTGCCACTTACCTGGACGCGACCAGTTTATGATCTGCGTTGCGGGGTTAACACTTTGGCGGAAAAGATCTGCCGTCAATATCCCAAAACCAACGTCGAGTTTAGCTGCCGCTATTATTTGCCTGGTAATAAGACGATGAAACTTGAAAAGGGTTTGTTTATTAATGGCCGGGTTTTGGCTCATGAGCGTTTGGCTCAAGAAATCCCTCTCAAAGGACAAGACGAGATTTTTATTGCGGATAAAGAAATTGTGGCTATTAGGGCGGTTAGCAAGAGTTTTGCCCAAGTCAGTAAAAAAGCTAAAATCAAAAAAGTCGATCTTAAGGTTGTGAAATATCCTTGGGAGTTGATTTTTGAGAACACCATGGAATTGCGTCGCGATAAAAAGTTTTTTGGCAAAAAAGGCAAAGCCAAAATAGATAAAAGTGCGGTAATTTATAACCAGGCCGATGTTTTAATTGAGGATGGCGTTGAGATTGAAGCTAACGTTGTAATTGATGCTCGGGGCGGGCTGGTTCATCTTGGAGAAGGCGTTATTGTTAGGCCGCACAGTTATCTTAAGGGCCCTCTTTCTATTGGAGCCGGTTGTAAGGTTGCCGGGGAGATTAGCCGCTCAATTTTTCATGGCAATGACAACAAGCAGCATTATGGTTTTATTGGTGATTCCTATATTGGCGAGTGGGTTAATTTAGGTGCCGGTACTACTAATTCTAATCTCAAAAACAATTATGGCAATGTTAAAGTTGTTATCAATGGCAAGTCGGTGGATACAGGCCAAAAATTTGTCGGTTGTTTTATTGGTGATCATGCTAAGACTGGCATTGGTTCTTTAATTACTACGGGAGCGGTGATAGGGATGGCGGCCAATATTTTTGGTGGGGGAATAACCCCTAAGAGTGTCCCCTCATTTGCCTGGGGTGCAAAAGATAGATTCAAGCTGGATAAATTCATGGAAACAGTTAAAATTGTTATGTCACGTCGTAAGATTAAGTTAACTGCCCTGCAAGAAGATTTGTTTAAGAAACTTTATCGCTTGGCGAAGTAGCTTCCTCTATCAACTCACTAGACAATGCTCTCAAATAGTGAAATTCTGTCCCATTTTTGTCGATAATATATTAGTGAAGCTAATGCTGAGAAAGTGAGGCTAAATAAAAATGTCTAGTGTGGCTAATACAGAAATGTTTGCTGTTGGTAGGGTAAAAAGGAACTACTACAGGAATTTTGAACTTTTGTCCAAATGTTTTTTAACTCGGGTTGCTACTATTACCCTAGGCTGGTTATATTTTCTTGTTAGTGGGAAAGAGTTTGACCTTGAGACCAGCCGTGATTTAGCTAAGCTTTTTGTTAATAGAGAGAAAATGACCCACGTAGAAGGGGCGCTTGAGAGAGTTCGAGCTCTTCCTCCAGGCACTTGTATGCGTGCCCTGTTTTTTCATGGAGGAGTTACCCCTTCTATTTATGATGTTCCTAAAGAGAGTATTATTCCTTTGGCAGAAGAAAACCTTGCCTCTTTGCATCAACAAGATGTTGAGGTTTTGGCTGGAATGATAAAGAGAAAAGCCAAGATAGAGTTGGTGCAACGCACAGTTGCTAAGCGCTGGGATACTTTCAGCTTGGCAGAAAAAGTCAGATTTATCTCCTTGTTTCACAGTGTTGGTAGATATGACTTTGTGATCAATTATCTGGCAGGGCAACGAACGTACACAGAGGCCATTGGCCACCACGTTCGGAGTGGAGTTATACAATCTTTTGTGGAGACACTTTTTGTTTTGACTTGTAGTGACGGTTATGTTGAGAATCGATCAGTAGATGAAATTGTTGAGATCATGTCTGGAATAACCGCAAATCTGCCTGGATCTGAATTGGAAGGGATTACAAACAGAAATACTTTATGGTCAGCCTTGCTCGATTATAGCGAAGGAGACCTTAGACGTAAATTGGGGCATGCCGTACTAAAAAAAATATATTGTTAGCGTATTATTTGTTTGCTTGTTAGAAAACTTTCCATTGTAAAAACCACTATCTTTAATCGGTCATAAATTGATAGTTTCTGTATATCCCTTGCTCTTGCAATTTTCTTGCAAAATTTCAGTTGTGCTGATATTATTAAATGGTTATTTTTTCCTTTGTCATTTGGAATTTGTCATTTGGTCATTCCGACCGAAGGTCGGTGTTGGGGGATCGGCTAATGGCCCGCTTCGCCGAGCTCTTGTTGATGCAAGATTTGCGAAGCGAGGCGAGCCCGCTTCGACGAGCGAAGCGAGGCGAGTAGGCCAGCAGATTTTGATTAAGACAGCTGGGGTGGTTGGGGAATGCATACAGTATATGTGTTAAGAAGTTTGAAAGTAAAGAAGAGTTACGTTGGGATGTCAATCGATCTTGAAAGACGACTCAAGGAACATAACTCTGGCAAGAATTTATATACTAGTCGTTACTTGCCTTGGGAAATTATTTACGTTGAACAATATGAATCCAAGGAGGAAGCGGTTAAGCGAGAGAAGTTTTTAAAAACCAGTTCTGGTAGAAGGTTTTTAAAAAAGGTCTTTAGTAAAATGAGTTCTTGACTAATGGGGGATCGGCTAATGGTAGGCCAGCAGATTTTGATTCTGCCTGTCGGGGTTCGAATCCCTGTCCCCCAGAATTTCTGCCTGTTTTACTCAATCGAAATTCTGGTATCGCGTACAGCGATATGATTTTACGAAGTAAAATGGGAAAGGGATGAGAAAGGCATTTTTCGCTGACGCATAGGAAGAAAAGCGAGCGACACCCGCACCCCAGTGCGGTGAGCGAGCGCCAGAAAAATGCCATGTCCCGAAGCCGCCGCCCCAGCGGCGCGGAGGACGAATCCCTGTCCCCCAGTGAGTGTAATGTGTAGTTTGTAGTGAGTAATGTGCCGGAAAAAACACATTACACAATACACTAGCACAAGACACATTACAAAAAAAATATATGTTCAATTTTGAAAATCTCGATGTTTATCATAAAGCCAGGGATTTTAGAACCAAGCTTTTTGCTTTGGTTTCCAGTAAAAAGAGTCTTGATCGCTGGATTTTAGACCAACTTAAAAGATCGGCCATCAGTGTAATCTTAAACATCGCAGAAGGGACTGGTAAAACTTCCAAGGCAGATAAACGAAACTTCTTCACTATTGCCAGGGCTTCGGTTTATGAGCTCGTGGCAATTTCTGATATTCTTTGTGATGACCGCATTATTTCACCAGAAGAGAAGACTGGCTTATATGCCGACCTTGAAACCATCTCCAAAATGCTGTTGGGGCTGATTAATAGTTTGAAATAAAGGCTGATTTTACCGCTGCCCAATCGCCGCCCAATATCATTTTTCAGCGGCCTTAAAAAAGAAAAATATTTATATTCGAGTCCGGGGTGGGGTTTTAATAATATTAGTGATGGAGCGACCCAAAAAAGGGGCGGATGAACTGCCCCTGTGAGGATTAAGGCTTGACCGGAGTTTTTGAGTGTTTATTAAAAAATGATTTGAGAACTTTTAAAAATAAGCTTCCAAAATCAACTGAAATTTCTTTCCTAAAAGCAGGATAATAACTTGGAATGGCTAACACACCAGTTCAAAACAGAATATATCGAGTTGCTCACCTTTTAGTGACTAATAAATGTTCGAGAGGTAACTGCACCTATTGTTATTTGGATAGTGGATTGAGGGGGGGGGGG
>MEUC01000047.1:26236-43017 GCA_001771545.1 candidate division WOR-1 bacterium RIFOXYB2_FULL_42_35
AATCAACTTCACATCAAATCACTGCATATTGAAGGCGGGGAAACATTTGAAAGAGAAGGACTTAGCCAAATTGTGCAAAGAGCAACTAAGCCAAAAAACATAACCATCTTTACTAATGGAACCGTCCCATATTGTTCGGAATTTGATGCTCTAAAAGCAATAAAGAGCCTTTTCTTTTCTATTGATGGCTCAACTCAAGACATACATGGATTGCAGAGAGGAACCAACTTAGGAGAAGTTTTAGAGAACTTGCAGGGTTATCGATTAGCTGGCTTTCCTGTTTGTATCAGAACGACTCTAACTCGACACAATGTTAATGATATGCAATCAATGGTTGAGCTTGCTGTCCAGCAAGGGGCAAGCGTTATTCGTTTTGGTGAGTTTATGCCTGTTGGCAGGGGAAAATGTATTGGGGGAGAATTAGCTTTACGAGAAGAAGAAGTTGAACAGGTTATAACCAATTTTAGAGAAGCCTTTGCTCTTTTTCACGATAAAATTATTATCAGAGTATCTTTGCGTAGTGATGTAAGAGAGCTAACCTCCGATTTGGGGGTTCCGGCACAGTTTATACCATGTTTTGCCGGTCGTGCTGCATTTGCAATTCATCATACCGGAGATGTAAGCACTTGTTCCGAATCATATAGCCTTCGGTTTGTTGGTAATGTTGCGGAGACAGACTTATTTACACTACTTGCAAGACCAAACGGTGGTTCTGGTAAGGGCTGCGGACACGGGCACACTATTATCAGCTCAGACTATGTAATTAATTTTGAATAAACTTGTTATCAACCAGTTTTGCATGCAAAACACACTTTCGGTATGTTAATATACTCCGAAGACCTCTGAATCCTGGTTCTAACGTCGTTCACGAAGCCCAGCCAAGTTATTCGGGAGAAAGCAGTCGGTAGAGAGTAGCTCGAGGGCTCATTATTGTCATTCTTCTAAGGCAGTGATTTTCAAGGTTTCTTAATGATCAAAACAGAAAAAAATAATTAGCTAGTGTTTGTTTGGCTTTTGCTTCTTAACCTTGTGAACCATTTTGCCGAACTGGCGGTCTTTGCGGCGTTTTTCCAGTAATCTCTGCCCAGAATTCATTGACCCGATACTTGCCTCGATGATGGGCGACTACTCTGGCAACAAAAAAGTCTTGATTGGTCTGTTTCATCAGTGGCTGGATTATAACATGATTTTAACCGTAGGCTTCTTTTCTTCGGGTGAGGCTTTCTGTGACTTAATTTTCTACATCCACATCAACATTCGGTACTTTTGTCTTATTCATCAAGGCATCAAAAAAGTGTATTTTGAAGGATAATAAAAAGATTTTCATATCAATTAATAAATTATGTTCTCTTACATATTTTAACTGCAGCTTTATTTTTGTAGGCCTAATTTTTTCCAGGTACATTCTTTCCGGATCAGAACTGCCTTCTAAAATCTTACTTTGATCAGGATTCCATAATGTTGCCCAATCAGTAAGGCCCGGCTTAACGCTCAAGATCGCTTTTTCCTCTTCTGTATACATATTAACGAAGAGTGGAACATCGGGCCTAGGCCCAACCAAGCTCATCTCTCCCTTCAACACGTTTATTAACTGTGCTGATTCGTCAAACTTAAATCTTCTAATTATTTTCCCTATCTTCGTTAATCTAGGATCATCGCCTGCTGTCGCTGATCCGCCAAGCTTATCGGCATTGGGGACCATGGTTCTGAATTTAAACATTTTAAACAGCTTGCCATCTTTGCCCACTCTGATCCCCCTATAAACAATCGGGCCAGGTGATTCTAGTTTTATCAACACAGCAAGCACTAAAAATAAGGGGGCAAAAAATACCAGGCCAAGCAAGGAAATTATTATATCTAGAGTTCTTTTTAACATAATTGCTTTTTCTTCGGTTAATTATAACAAATCAAGCTGTTAGTAGCAAAAAAACCATCTCTCTTGGTTAATACAGTCAACAGCCAACTCAAGCAACGAGGGTTGACTCGAAAAGCCACTAAACCCCCTTGTCAATTAAAGCAAAAACCTGTAGGCTACATATTATCATAAAAGGTAAATAGAATGGATAATGATTTTAATACATATTTTTTGAAAAAAAAAGAAATCATCGATAAGGCTCTGCTCATGGTCTTGCCTAAAGATAATTGCCTAATTTCAAAAGCCATGAGATATGGCGTTTTAAATGGGGGGAAAAGAATTCGGTCCATCTTAGTCTTGGTAGCCGCAGAAGCAGCAGGGGCTGCTTATAAAAACATTTTAGATATCGCCTTGGCGATTGAGATAATCCACTGCAGTTCTTTAATCCACGATGATCTTCCCGCCATGGACAATGATGATTTTAGAAGGGGCCAAGTAACTTGTCATAAAAAATTTGGTGAGGACATCGCAATTCTGGCTGGAGATGCGCTGCTGATGTATGCCTTTGAAATATTGGCCAAGAATTTAAAAAAATACCAAATAAAATCGGAAAGAGCTGCAAAAATAATGATTCTTTTGTGTGAGGCAATCGGCTCAAGAGGGGTAATACTCGGCCAGGTCTTAGACATGAAGAGCGAAAACAAAAAAATAAGTCTTAAACAGTTAAAAGAGATTCACAGTTTAAAAACGGGTAAATTGATGCAAGTTGCTGTCCGAATTGGAGCAGAAGCCCTCCAGCTAAGTTCTAAGCAGACAAAAAGCTTGGAGCAATATGCTTTGCATTTTGGCCTGATCTATCAAATTGTTGACGATATTTTAGATGAAGTTGGCACCAAAAAAGAGCTGGGCAAGATGCCAGGATCAGACAAGAAAAAAAACAAAAGCACCTACATATCAGTTTGCGGGTTGGGAAAAGCCATCAAATTATCGGAACAAGAGGCGAAAAAAGCCACAGCAAGCTTAAGGGTATTTGGGCAAAAAGCAGAAAGGTTAAGACAGCTTGTTGATTTTATTGTGGGACGGAGAAGCTGATCCAGTAGTAGGTTCTCCCCCTAGGAAATCATTCCTAGCCCTGTTTGATTTATTGCCTGCCAAACAATCATTGGGATCTTTTTTTCTGCAAACCCAGCTTGATCATAAATGGGAGAGAGAAAATCCGTTCCGGTCTAATTTTCCCGCTAATTATATTAGGGATTAAATCCGGATATTTTCTGCTATTAAATACTTTTTCATAGATAAACTTTTGCAGAAAAGATTTTGTCAGTAAATAATCGCCCAACTTAAAGAGCGGATAATATTTTGGCTTCATCCTTTTATTGATTTTTCTTATATAAACCTTTGACAGGCAACCCTTGGCCTTTTTGTTCTCAACTTCCAGAACAGACTCTGCCGCTAATACGGCCGAAAGCATTGATTTTCCTATCCCCCCACCAGAAAAGGGATAGGTGGCTCCCATTGCTTCCCCAATTAGGATTAAATTTGGATAGCACTTAAAGCTGATGAGATTAGAGAAGCTGGAACGAAGGGTGGCCCCTTTGGGTCTCTTTTCCCATGCGCCTGTAGAATTGTACAGAGCATTTGTTTTGGAAATAAAGCGAGACAAACAAGCCTTTAATTCCAGCTTTCTGGCTTTTAATATCTTGCCCCCACAGCCAACGTTAAAAAGGCCCTTGCCCAAGGGGAATATCCACGCATAGCCTGGAGTAAGTTCCCGGAGAAAGAAATATTTTCTTTCGCTGATTGGCCAGTGAGCCTGATAATATCCTCTATAGGCCACCTGATCGGGCGGAGCAATTTTATGCTTTTTGCCAAGCTCCTTTAAAACCGAATCATTTTGGCACCCGGTGGCAATTATTAAATATTTACAACAAACAAAAAACCGCTCTTTGTTGGCGTTCAATAACTCAACCGAATGATAACTATTTTTATATGTAACCTTACCTGTAAATTGCGCGCGGATAAATTCTGCGCCAACCGAAAGGGCTTTTTCAAACAAGACAAAGTCAAACTTTTCCCTGGGAATATCGAGTGTTTTCTTGGTAATAACTTGAGGCTCTGTTTGGTTCGTGTAAAGTTCTCTTTTTTGGCATTCAAAGCCCTCTTGCTCCAGCTTTTTGAGTAGACCAAAAGACTCTAAAATTTCCAGGCCTTCCCCTGACACCGCATCCCCACAGACTTTATCGCGCGGGAAATTATCTTTGTCGATGATAAGAGGGGAAAAACCTGCCTGAGCCAGTTTAATTGCCGCAGAGGTTCCTGCCGGACCTGCTCCAACGATAACAACGGTTTTATTTCTCACTTATAGTGAATTATATATTAAGACAAATCAACAGTAAACTGCTGCCAAATCACTCTGGGGCGCAAACTTGGGGCTCTCCTTAGGCGGGCTATTTATTCCCGATCACACAAATATTCTTATTATTAACCAGGCTGACTTTTAGCTCTATGAGGTCGGCCATGGTTTGAAGAGTTTTAGAAGTGTAAAAGCAGATATGGGTAGAGTCTCTGCGATACCACCATTTTTTAAATTCTTCATCGTTATTGGGATGAAAGAGAGTCATGATAGCTATAATCCCATGATTATTAAGAAGGGTCTTTAGTAGTTTTAGGGTTTCCATTGGATCAGCCAAGTGCTCGAAGACTTCTGTGGCGGTTATTAAATCATACTTTTTATTTAAATAAATCTTTTCCGGTGCGAAATGTTTATCGTAAATATCAGTTTCAAAGCCTTCCTGTCGTAATAGTTCGGCTAACACTGGCCCAGGGCCAGAACCAAAATCTAAAGCAGTCTTTATCTCTAGCTTGTGAGGCCTTATGGCTTTGGCGATAAAGTCATGAAACATCTGCACATAGCCCTGGCTCTCAAAATTGTTGTTGTGAAAAGCATATTTATTTTTTTCTTGAGCAGGAGAAATGATCTTGTTTTCATCTAAGAAGATAAACTCGCAGTTGTCGCAATAATAGTAATCATGATCGTATTGGTTATCATGAATAGAGCGAGTATTGTTTGAACATATTTTACAGGGGTGCATCATTGGTAATTATAGCGGAATTACAAGAGAGAGTTTAATCTTGTTCCAACCAGTGTCCCAATCTTAGGCTTACTTCTCCTCCTTGGGCAAGGAGTTCACGAAGAATTGGATTGGCCCGATACTCTCCATCGCGGAAGGGGATCCAAGTAGCCAGTAGGCCGGGATAAGAGACAGAGGCCCAGGAATTGTCCGGGCGACTTTCTCTTGAGCGTCTTCGCTGATTTTGCTATACTTCAAACAGAATGCCTCCTAAAACAAAAAAAACCAACAACAAACGGTCAAAGAGCGCTAAATTAGACAAGCAAATCCCTTCGAAATTTAAGCAAGACATAGTTGGTATCCTGCTTTTGGCAGTAGCTGTCTTTGTTTTTGTCTCCAATTTATCTTCCGCGACTGGCTTGGTCGGGTTTTTTATTGTCAAAACAATTCTGCGTTCGGCTTTGGGCATCGGAGTCTTGGTTTTACCGTTGTTTATTGGTCTTTATGGTGTAATTTTATTGTTACGTCATGAGATTAAAGAATTAACCGTTCGCTTAATCGGGCTATTGCTGCTGTTTTTAACTTATATCAGTGTGGCTCAATTCTCTGCCCCCTATTATTTCGAGGCTGTGGAGTCCGTTTATTTTTATGGGGCAGGGGGATTGGTTGGTTATGGCATGAAATATGCCTTGGCTAATGTTGTTGGTCTTTGGGGCGCTTACATCATATTAACAGCGCTATCTTTAATTGGCGTCTTAATGGTTCTCAATGTTACAGTGGTTAGTGTTGTTGAGTTTATTGTGGGGATTTTTAGACATGAGAATGTTCTTGATCAACCTCTGGGCAAAACTGCGCGTACGACTTCCCTTGGGTTTCAAGACAAAGAAGGCAGAATTTCAATTACCAAGCAGGCCCCAATTTTAACTGAACGGTTGATGCAAACGGAAGTAATCCCTGCTCCGCCGCCTCCGCCGGAGCCGTCAGAATCAAAGCCAGTCGTTGAATTTACGATTGGTAAATACGAGACAGAAGAAGAACCGGTCAAGGTTAAAACTGTTTCCTCTGATGCCCCGCAAAAACAATATGCCAAATATAAATTGCCACCACTTAGCTTGCTTGATGATGCCACGGCTAAGGAAAGGTCTCAAGCCGAGAAGATGCGTGAGACAACAGAATTGCGCAAGAAATTGCTTGAGGAAGCCTTGCGTAGCTTTGGTGTTGGTGCCAGGGTAGTTTCCATCTACCAGGGTCCAGCAGTTACCCGTTTTGAGTTGCAGCCGGAACCGGGGGTTAAAGTTAGTCGTATTGCCAACCTTTCCGATGACATTGCTTTAAATTTGGCGGCTCAAGGTGTTCGTATTGAAGCGCCGGTTCCCGGCAAGTCAGTTGTTGGAATTGAGGTGCCAAATTCAACAGTTACGCCGGTAAGGCTCAAAGAAATTCTCAAAGATAAGAAGTTTATGGACAGCCCCTCTAAATTACTTTTTGGCATTGGTAAAGATTTGGCCGGTCAGCCAATCTTTGGTGATATTGAGAAAATGCCCCACTTGTTAATTGCCGGAACTACTGGTTCCGGGAAGAGCGTGGCCATCAATGGTTTAATCACTAGTATTTTGCTGCGGGCTCGACCGGATGAAGTTAAGATGCTAATGATTGATCCTAAGATGGTTGAGCTTTCTATATATAATGGCATTGCTCATCTCCTAGCCCCGGTTGTAACAGAGGCCAAACGAGCGGCTGTAACTTTAAAAGAATGGGTGATTAAGGAGATGGAGCGACGCTATCGGCTTTTCCATGACACTGGAGCTCGTAACCTGGCCTCTTATAATGGCAAGGTTGGAGAAGAAGAAAGACTCCCACACATTTTGGTCATTATTGATGAATTAGCCGATCTGATGATGGTGGCAGCTAATGATGTGGAAGCCTCGATTTGTCGCATAGCTCAAATGGCTCGTGCCACAGGTATCCATTTAGTTATTGCCACCCAACGACCATCGGTTGATGTTATCACTGGTCTAATTAAGGCCAACATTCCTTCCCGTATTGCTTTTGCTGTTGCCACTCAAATTGACTCTCGGGTAATTCTTGATATGGCTGGCGCAGAGAAACTGCTTGGTCGTGGTGACATGCTTTATAATCCTATTGGGGCCATGAAAGCCATGAGGGCTCAAGGTTCTTTTGTGACTGATAAAGAGACCGAGCGGATAATTAAATACGTTAAAGATCAGGCTGAACCTGAGTATATTGAAGAGATAGTTGGCATAAAAGCAATCGATCTAGGCAAAGGCGTAGGCTCAGGCGAAGGGGAAGGGGAAGGTTCAGGAAGAGATGCATTATTCGGAGAAGTTGCCAAGTTAATTATTTCTACTGGCCAGGCCTCAACTTCCTATATTCAACGCAAATTTCGCATTGGCTACAACCGTGCTGCCCGCTTAATGGATGAAATGGAAGAAGCTGGGATTGTTTCTATTCCAGACGGCGAAAACAAGGCCCGCCGGATTACCGCTACCTTGGAGACCTTAAAAGAGTTGGGTGAATAGGTTAGGCAAAGGCAAACACAAGTTGTGATTTTGGTTTTGTTGGAGACGGAGGAGGTTTTCTTCTGGGGAGCGTAGCAACTAGCCTTATTGGAGGGCGAGGGATGGGAACTCTTTTTTCTTCCTTATCTTGATCTGGTTCAGATTCTGGTGGCCAAGACTGATCTTTTTTTAGAACAATTACACCTAACTTTAGCTAAATGATTTACATGTATATTCATACTACAGAGACCTCCGAAAAAGTAACCTTTAACTCGCGTAGCAGAGCCTCTTAGGCTCTGCTTCTCGTCGACAACGAGCGACCCTAAGAGGGTCGCCTACGCGAAGAAAACGAGTTTTTCGGAGCTCTCCTACACATATATCGCTAAATTTTTGGCGTGATTTCAGCAAAAACAAAAATAGCCAGAGGTTTATTGGGGTGTTTTTTGCTATAATAAAATCAATATGAAAGCCTACCTGGAATGTGTTTCCTGCGTTATTCGTCAGACAATAGAGATTGTTCAAAGGGTTGTTAAATCGGAGAAAAAGCGTCAGCAGATTCTGCGGGCAGTGGTTAAAAAACTCTCTTCTGTTGATGTTCATCAAATGGACCCGCCAGAAGTTACTTATCTAGCTCATCAAATTATTCACAAGATGACAGGGATCAAGGATTTGTATAAACAACCCAAGATCGAAAACAATCAAGAGGCTTTAGAGCTTTATCCTTATCTTAAAAAGGTGGTTAAAACTGCGAAAGATCCACTTTTAATGGCGATTCGTTTAGCGATTGCCGGCAATATTATTGATTATGGTGCCTTAGCGGAATTTGATATTAAGAAAACAGTTAAAGAGGCTATTGGGCAGAAATTTGCTGTTCTTGATTATAGAAAGTTCAAGCGAGATTTGAAAGGGGCTGGATTTCTACTATATGTAGGGGATAATGCCGGGGAGATTGTGTTTGATCGGGTTCTGGTTGAAGAATTAATCAAACAGGTTGAGGTTGTCTTTGCTGTCAAAAGCAAGCCAGTCCTAAATGATGTGTTGATGGCTGATGCTAAAATGGTTGGCATGGATAAGGTGGTTAAAGTTATTGAAAGCGGCTCTGACTATGCCGGAACTTCCCTTAAGAGGGGAACAAAGGAGTTTAAACGGCTTTTTAAGAGGGCAGATATTGTTATTGCCAAGGGGCAGGGGAATTTTGAAACCCTGGATCAAACATCGGGAAATATCTACTTTTTGCTAATGATGAAGTGTCCGTGTCTGGCCCGAGAGAATAAGCTTAGCAAGGGAGATATTATATTAAAAAGTTTACGACAATAATTATTGCAGTATTGTTTGCCGGAATAGCCTATGCTCTCCCCACGGTCCCCCAGCGCATCATCTCTGCCATGCCGTCTATTACTGAAATGCTCTACGCCCTGGATTTGGGTGATCAAATAGTTGGCGTAACCTCAAATTGCAACTATCCTCCCCAGGTAGAAAAAAAAGCTAAGGTCGGAGGTTTTTTTCTAAACTTGGAAAAAGTCGTTTCGCTGAAGCCCGATCTTATTGTAATGTTGAAGGGGGCGCAGGATCAGGACATCAAAAAGTTTAAACGTTTTGGTTTGACGGTTTACCCCATCAATCCCGACTCGGTCAAAGGGGTAATGGATAGTCTCATTGAATTAGGGGGAGTAACCGGTAAGCAGGCACGAGCCAGAAAAGTTGTTCAAGTTATGCAGAAGCGACTGGGCAAGATAAAGATCGATTTTAAAAGTATTCTCAAACGTAAAAAAGTTATTGTGATTGTTGGCCATAAGCCCTTGATTGTAGCGGGGGCAGGGACCTTTATTGATGGTATTTTAATTTATGCCGGGGTAGATAATATTGGGGCGCAGGTTAAGGGTGAATATCCGCAGTACAGTTTAGAAAAGTTGGTCAACGAAAATCCTGATTGTCTGATTATTCCCCAAGGTATGATTGAGTTGGCTAAAATCAAAAGTGATAAGCGCTGGCGTGATATTGAGGCGGTTAAGAACAATAAGATTCTTTTTATTGATCCAGACACTCTTTCCAGGCCAGGACCCAGGGTGGTGGATGTGGTGGAAGAGATTGCTGCGTTTGTTCACGATAAGTAATTGTGACATACAGGCTTAATTGCGGTAGAATAATACTTGATTATGATCAGAAAACTGAAAAAAAAAGAGGAATGGCTGGCAATTGCTGGACTGGCCGGTATTTTGTTGTTGGTTATGTTTCTCTCCCTTTTCCTTGGTTCTGTCCTCATCTCTCCCGTAGACCTTCTCAATAGTAATATCCTCTGGCAAATCAGATTACCCAGGGTTGTTTTGGCTGCTTTTATCGGCTTACTCCTTTCAATCTCCGGGGTTCTATTGCAAGGAGTCCTGCGCAATCCTTTAGCAGATCCATATATTCTGGGGATTTCTGCTGGTGGGGCAGTTGGGGCGGCGATTTCTATTGCTCTAGGTGCTAATTTTGTTGTTTTAGGGATCAGCTCTGTTCCTGCCATGGCTTTTCTCTTTTCTTTAGTTGCGGTCTATGTCGTTTATAAATTGTCTCAGGTTGGTGGGCGGACAGCGCCAGAGACTTTGATCCTGGCTGGGGTGGCGTTGTCGGCTTTTTGTGCGGCGATACTTTCTTTGATTATTATTATGACCGGTAGTTTGCAATCAATTTACTTCTGGCTCTTGGGCAGTTTAGCCTCTGCCAGCTGGTCCAATGTTATCACCGTTATTCCTTATGCCCTGGTTGGGGCAGGGGTCGCTTATTTTTATTCTAAAGAGCTAAACGCTCTTTTGCTGGGTGAGGAAATGGCCATTACCTTGGGGGTTGATGTAGAAAAAACCCGTTTTATTTTGATTGGGGCGGCCTCTCTGATGGCTGCTACAGCGGTTTCTGTCTCCGGCTTAATTGGTTTTGTCGGTTTAATTATCCCTCACTGGATCAGATTAATTATCGGGCCCAATCATCGTGTTTTAGTGCCAATTTCTGCTTTGTCAGGTATGCTGCTGATGGTTGTGGCTGACACTATTTCTCGAACAATTTTAGCCCCAATGGAAATACCGATTGGAATTATCATGTCTTTAGTTGGTGCCCCATTCTTTCTCTATTTACTAAGAAGACGGAGAATCGAGGGGAAATGACAGTTTTAAAAATCGAAAACCTGGTTTGTGGTTATGATCCCAAGAAGCCAATCATCAAGGGAATTTCTTTCTCGGTTAAAGATGGTCAGTTTGTTGGTATTGTTGGGCCGAACGGATCTGGAAAAACCACCTTGCTGCGTTCATTGGTAGGATTGCTTAAGCATCAGGATGGCTCAATTATTATTGGCAATCATCATATTGGTAATCTGGACCGCAGGGAGTTGGCTAGACGCATTGCCTTTGTTCCTCAATTGATGGAACCAATTGAAGGCTTCACGGTTGAAGATTTAGTCCTCTTAGGCCGCATTCCATATTTCGATCGCTTTACTTTTGAAACGGATGATGATTACGAAGCGGTGCGCTGGGCAATTGAAGAATTAAAAGTTGGAAAATTACGGGAACGACAAATTGATGAATTGTCTGGCGGTGAATTTCAAAGGGTAGCAATTGCTCGAGCCTTGGCTCAAGAGCCTAGACTATTATTGTTAGACGAACCAACCTCTCATCTTGATATTCGCTTCCAGGTCACAATTTGCAAGCTCTTACGAAAACTACGTAGTCATCGTTCCATAGTTGCTACTTTTCATGATTTAAACCTGGCTTCCCGCTTTTGCACCAAGCTGGTCTTGTTGAAAGATGGCGAAGTGATTGCCGAAGGGCATCCTGATGAGGTTGTAACCCCGCAAAATATTTGGAAAGCTTATCGGATTAAGGTTCAGGTTAAGAAGACGGATAAGACCCAAAAAACCCGCTACGTGATGCTGCCGTAAGGCCTAACTCATCCCCGCTAGCGCTAAGGCTAGCTCACCCCTTCTCTTGAAAGAGAAGGGGTAGAAGACGATAAAATTGGGAAGGAAGACCAGGTTTTAAATTGACAGATAGCTACGAGAAATGGGAAAATGGCATTGAGGTTTTGTATGTCTTTTCAACTAACAGATACTGTTACTAATAAAATAAAAAAATTAATATCCAATTATTTTTCCGCAATCCCAGCAAGTTCAAAGAAAGTTTTACCCGAGATTTTACATAATAAAGAATTTGTTTATTTGTTCTATGCTACCCCGCAATATTTAGTGGTCTCATTTTTGTCTCAGGAAAACAGAGGCAAGGTGGATGAGTTTATAAGAAAGGGCTATGAACCTTTTCCTGGTTTAATTGCCAGACAAAATAAGGTGCAAAGTGCCTTTGATTTTAATAATAGTAAAAACTGTTCTGTTATCGGTTGCAATATAACAGATATGTTTTCGTTCGCAAAAGGTAAAGATAGTACTATCTTGCTTCAAGATCATGTGCAAAATATCAACACTAAAGATGCTAATTGGAGCTATAAAATTGATCTTGCTTATATTATCTTCTTTGGCGAAGAAATTGATGAAACAAACTATCTTGATTTCTTGCAGCAGGTTGTTGCCTTTTCTTTGAGTAGGTGGAAACTAAAGCAATGACAAAAAAGAAAGATACGCAAAGTTTAAAAAAGTTAATTAGCGCAAGAGAACATAAAGAGAAAAAGTGTGCAGAATATTTAACTTTAATTCCAGAAGAGCTTTTTCATAAAAAACTATTAGGAGATTTTAATCATAAAACTGAATATCGAGGTAATAGTGGTGTAGTCGATTTTATAGCGGTTGGAAAAGTTATGGATGGAGCAACGCGACATAGAGCTTTGTATCTTTGGGAGCTTAAATCTCCTCAATCGTACATTTTTGAACAAGAGAATAAGACGCGCCTAATCCCTTCGCAATCCTTGGTTCGTGCGGAAAATCAACTTTTAAATTATTACTATGAGCTCAGCCAAAACGACTATTTTAGAAAGAAATTTAAGAATCTTGGTGACTGTAATGATATACATCTTGGTGGAATAATCATCGGCAGTAAAAAAACATTAATAAAACGAAAAAAAAGAGTAAAAGAGGCACTAGATGAAAACGCTTTTGAAGAAGCTTGTAGAATAAGGGATATCTTTTACAAAAGAGAAAACATTGTTTTGTATACGTGGGATGATATCCTAGAACTTATAGAGGGTAGGAGTAAAGAAAATGTATCAGAACAAGGAACTCAAAAAGATATCCCATTAAAGAGAGCCAGGTCGACACAGATTATTAAAGATAAATAATTGTATAGAAATGTTATTTTTCTAATTGAAAAGCAATTAAGGCTAAGGCCTTCTCAAAATCATTCTCAATAGTTTCGTTAGTAATACGCAGCACTTTTAGTCCCAGAGATTTTAAGACATAGTCCCTTAATTCATCATATTCTTTTTGCTGTTCATGAATTCCGCCGTCTAGTTCAACGACCAGCTTAGCCCCATGGCAATAAAAATCTGCGATTATAAATCTTTCTCTGTTTTGCCATTTAAACACTATGGGAAATTGCCTAAGGAACTTTTTTCCTTGCAACTGTCTACCTCTTAACGCTTCCCAAAGTTTAGCTTCAGCCTTAGTTTGGTTTTTTCTTAAGTTACGAACAGTCACTTTTATTAGATTCTTTAAGTTTTCTTTCATCAGGTTCTTTTTTTACCCCTTCTCTTTTTAAGAGAAGGGGTGAGGGGCTTTAATGTCAGAGGGGATGAGTTAATAGTTTTCCAGCTTATACACATCATACGCTGCTT
The DNA here is from genome assembly GCA_001771545.1 of candidate division WOR-1 bacterium RIFOXYB2_FULL_42_35. Classification (GTDB taxonomy): domain Bacteria; phylum Margulisbacteria; class WOR-1; order O2-12-FULL-45-9; family O2-12-FULL-45-9; genus XYD2-FULL-41-8. The sequence goes on from MEUC01000047.1 coordinate 39,430, forward strand.
CTTCGTAGGGGTGAACTTTTTTCATTGCAGCGATAATTTTTTTAATCTTGTTAGCAGGTACTATTGTTTCTAATCTGGCCTCTCCAACTCTTTCGATTTTTCCTTGCCGGCCTAAAAATGGCTTAACCCCTTTTAAGGGTTGAAAAGTGCCGATGCCAGGGCTCATAAAAGTGCAATTATCGTATTTTTTACCGATCTGGCCGGCGCCAGCTTTACAAAGGGCAATCCTAACAAGTTCAAGATGGCTTTGGGGGACGAAAACAACTAGTTTATAATTTCTTTGTTTCGTCATCGTACAATCTGATTAAAGCTGAAGTGATGTGGCCTGGTTTACCGTTGCCAACCCTCTTTTTCCAGATCCTGGTAATAGGCACGACCCCAGCACCAGAAAAAGAGATAAAGCATTCATCGGCTGTGTAAATCTCTTTAGGTGTGAGATTTTTTTCGGTAACATTAAAAGCGGATTGTTTGGCTAGTTTGATTACCAGCTTTCTGGTTAAACCTAGAACAATTGGCGAATTTTCTGGTGAAGTAAAGATTCCCCCATGTTTGACCACAAAAATATTGCTGATGGTTCCTTCGATAACATTGCCTTTGTCATCAAGCAAGAAGGCTTCGTTAGCCGCATTTTTTTTGGCTTCTATCCTGGCCAGAATATTATCAAGATAACAAAGCGATTTTATTCTAGATGAGGGAGTATTTGCTCTGGTAATACTACTAATAATAGCTTTCCAGCCATTGGTGAAAACTGTTTGAGGGTAAGGTTTTTGTTCTGCTGCTATTATAAATATATTTGGTTTACCCTTAACCTTATTAGTAGCTAGTCCGTGTTCTAGGGCAATCCCCCGACTAATTACGATTTTAATATAGGTTTCTTTGAAATTATTGGCAGCTAGAGTCTTTAAAACCGCAGATTTCAATTTGCCAATAGAGGGCAAGCCATTAATCCTAATATATTTGGCGCTGCGCAGTACCCTTTTAAGATGGTCTTCCAGTTGAAAAACCTTCTGGTTATATGTTCGGAGTGATTCAAAGACCCCGTCACCGTAAAGCAAACCTCGATCAAAGATGGAAATATTGGCTTGGTCGGCAGGAACGATCTGGCCGTTTAAGTAAACTTGATTTTTTTTCATCTGAACGAATTATAACATATGGGCTTTGCTTAAGTCTTAAATTATCTGGCAGTAGTTCTTAGTGGGGGAGTGACTCTTGATGGCCAAGAGAGATTCCCATGATAGTTGCCTGACCTAAGGGGGAGAAAGATGTCTGTAAGTATACCGTTTTCCCTAACTTTTATGGTTGCTGTTCCAATTTGGACATCATCATTTGCTTCTCTGCCAATTACGGCATTGAACCTGGCATACTGGGTGTAAGAAACAGATCTATCTACGATAGATAGTCTGCTGCCCGGAAGAAAATCTACGGTGGCTGGTTGTTCCCTCCAATTCCATCTCCGGTCAATAGCTGCGAACCTTATTAATGTTATTCTGTCGGCTACTTGAACATGGGAGAAATTAGTAAGAGGAATTTGTCTGAAGCCAGCTGGATTTTTAAACCATAATTGGTATGAGCATCTTTCATTGTCTGGACCAACCGTGAGACCCAAAGTTAGCTTCTGCTTTTAACGAAGACATCAGATCCTTAAAACTATGATAAGATTCTGATCTTGTAAGATCTATCATCTCTTTTACATTGTTTGCTGTTGTGGAGCTGACCCAATCACTCAATTCCTCAAGACTTTTAAATCCAGTTGTCTTTTTCCAGTCTCTTGCTCCTTCAAGGCTATCAAGGCCTTCTCTTTGTAGCCAAGCCATCATTTCTTCGGAATCCTTAAATCCGGCCGCTTTTCTCCAGGCAATTATTTGATCTTCATGGTCAAACCCTAACTCTTTCAGGCAGGGGGCAGCTTCTTTGTGAAAGACTGCTGAATAACGAAAAACAGTACAAGCTGCTCTTTCTGCTTTGAGAACATAACCTGGGCTTGCTGCCCGTTCCCAAGCCTCAATTTTATCTTTTAGCAACATTAGATCAGCCTGCATTTCTGCCAAGTTTTTATATCGATCATGTAAAAATATGTCCGAAGGTTCTGCTTGTCCGTTTCCATTGGTAATAGAAAATTTTTCTGCATCTTCTTCTCTTTGGGCTGTAGCTCGCCAAATTATTCTTTGCAAGTGATAAGCCAGGTGAGTTGGTAGGGCTTGCATGGTTTGCGGGATTTTTTCTGTGTCTTTGGGTGGGATTCCCCAGGTGAGCAGAGGATTTATTTCGGATTCCCCGCTGTCTCCCACAACTCTTGGGAGTGTCATTATTGCTGGTAGGCGGTCGTTGATTTTTCTTTTTATTAAATCTAATTGAGTTGTTGATTTTCTGTGGGCACCTTTGCCCATTATCATTTCATACAATGTTACTCCAAGCGCATAAATATCGAGAGAAGAGTGGTCGACTTCGAAGCCCTCCGTTTCTCCTTCCCCTTCGATACATGGAGCAATAAACTCAGGAGCTAAAAACTGCGGGGCCCCAATAATTTCTCGTTCTCCGGGGGCTTTCAATTTGTTTTCGGCGACAATTCTTGCAACAGCTTCTCTAGTCCCCCAATCAATTGGTGATAAAAACCATTCTTGGATAGGCAGTTTTTCCCCTTCAGGGGTTTCTGTTACCAAGATAATGTTGCTGGGCTTAAGATCATTGTGGGGGTTACCGGCTGCTTTGAGGGTATCAATAAGGTCAATAATTAATTTGACGGACAATAAAGGATCCATAGGGGTGTCTCTGGTTGTTGAATGGAGTGGTAATCCAGGCATGAGGTCAAAAACGGCCATGGCAACAGGAGTTTCAGCTACCGGATCCAAAATACGATAATCATGACAATTTGGGAGATGTGGGTGAGAGGGTAAACTCTGACTTTCTTTTGCTTCTGTTGCCAATACTTCAATATTGCGTGTTCCTTGGGCTAGCTTGATTGCTAAAATTGGTTTGTTAGGTGCTTGAGCCTTAAAAACAGTGCCAAAGCTCCCTTTACCCAAAAATTCAAGCAATTGATAGCCTTGAACAGGTGGGATTTCAACAACAGCAACACCTTTGCCTTTTATTTTAATTCCTAGAGCAACCAATTCTGGAGCCAGAGAAGAGGTGCCTTCGCGGCTGTTGGTTGTCTTTTGAGCCATAAATATTATTCTGTCATCATCACCCCCACACAAAATTCCTGTTAATTTATATGAATAGGGATGGGCATCAGAGCCCATGGATTTACCTATTAATTGAGTATATTTTATCCACGGGTTGTCTCTTCTTGTTTGGACCAAAACTGCATCTAGTGATTCTTCACTACTTCTTCCTGTGGGCGAAGTCGGATAGCTGGGTCTTTGGGTTCTTTGGCCCTGCTGAGGCGCTTTTGCTGATGATGTGGCATGTATCATAATTATTTCCTTTACCAACCCCTTGTTATTTAAGGTTTTCCATAGGTATATGTCGCTGCATTAGTAGGAGAATTTCACTATTTAGGTAACTATTTAGGTATTATTTTTTAGGCTGGGGTAGCGTTGGGGAGGCGGGGCAATCCTTGAACGGCTAATTGTAAAGCTTCTAGTA
>MEUC01000048.1 GCA_001771545.1 candidate division WOR-1 bacterium RIFOXYB2_FULL_42_35
TTTCAAATCGACTACACTCATAATTTCCCTATATCCCTTACCTGTCATGCATTACAGCACTTTTGCCCCCTCAACGTTGGGACAGTAGTGCTCCACTTTCTATTCCCAGAAACAGATATGGCGGGATTGCTGAAGCTGAAGCGGACGAAATATCGCTTGAGGTTGATATCCGCCTAAACCTGACTAATCCAGCAGATCTTGATATGGGCACTTGGAATCCTAATGCTGTTACTGTTCATAATGGACTGGTTTATGCCACCGACCTAGCTGCAGATAAAATAGCTAAAATGGTTCAATTAAAACAAAATAGCGTTGGAGCGATTTTTGCCCGTTTTGCTCGAGCCCTGGCTTTTGACTGGTTTCTTGCTTCTTTATATGTGGGTGGGGTTTCTCATGAAACCTTTGGTCACGTTGCTGCTGGTAGGCGTTATGGTAAAAATATGTCGCAGAATTTTGTTCCGCCACATTTTGGGGGAGGGAGCTCGGATGGTAGTGTAAGGTTAACCCCAGAGCAGGATGTTTATTCGACTGGAATTGGGCCGGAAGTAACCTCGCATATCGGCTTTCTCCTGACTAAGAGTGCGATGCAAAAGGGGCAACTGCGTTATAATCACTCGATATTTGTTGTTGATACCTTACTGGATGTAATTAACTATGTTTTGTTTGAATCGCCAATCTGGCTTAAGCCTTCCCATGATGACTTTAGGGGTGATCCGGGCACATATTATTCAGAAATGAATAATTGGAGATATGAAAAGTTAAAACAAGAATATGGCATTCTAGAAGTTGTAGATAAAAAGCTTTGGGATGGCACCCCGGGGTTTTCTTGGAATAGTATGGAGTGGGGAGCAGGGTTATCTTTACTTAACCTGCCTATTCACCTTTATAACATCGGACGTTATATTGCTACCGGCAAAAAGAATGTGGAGATGCCTTTTATCTGGCCGCATTATAGCTTTATGCTTTCTCCAGGAGGACCAAAGAGCAGGCTTGATCTTTTTATTAGGCTAGACTCACTTAATGGAGTTGTTTTTGATCCGCACTATAGCATGACCCTAAATGATTCCCATGAAGACCGTTCTTACAGTTTTGGGCTGGATGTTTCTAACGTAGATTTAGACTTTGGCAAATGGGCGCATTTTACTGTGGGGGCGTCATTTGATGTTTGGAAAAGGCCGGAGGGTTGGGGTGGGGCTGGTAGTGGAGAGGTTGTCTATTCCCCCAAAGTCAGACTAGGTCCGTTCGATTCTTTTGGTCTTGGGGTAAGTGCTATTTGTAAAACTCACGGGCATCTTTTTGGGGAAATCCTGGAAGAGGGTTGTACCGTGCGCTCGATTTTGAAGTTTGAATTTGAGACAGGTAAGCCGACTTTTAGATAGCTTTGCCCAACTGCCCACAGCCCGCTTTAATCTGTTCCCCTTTACTCATCCTTAAGACAGCATTGATTTTATTGTCTTGGAGGATTTTTAAGAATATCTTCTGTGTCTTGAGTGGTGAAGGCTCAAAGGGGGGAGGGGGAGAGTTAGCTGGAATTAAATTTATATTAACCTTCATCCCCTGACACAAATCTATTAAAGCGTATGCATCTTCTTCTTGATCATTGAAATCTTTTAATAAGACATATTCAAAGGTAACCCGACGTTTAGTTACGCTAATATACTTCTTAACTGCTTCGATAACTTCTTCCAGGGGATATTGTTTGTTGATCGGCATAATTTCTGAACGTTTATAGTGATCGGCACTATTAATAGAGACAGCCAGCCGGACTTGAGCGTTGAAATTGGCTAAGGCCATAATCATTTTAGGCAGTCCAGCCGTTGAAATGGTGATTTTTCTGGCCCCGATATTTAAACCATTCTTATCGTTAAGAATTAAGATGCTCTTAAGCACGTTGTCGTAGTTTAAAAAAGGTTCGCCCATGCCCATAAAAACAATATTTTCAAAGCCGCTGTTCTCTTTATATAATAATTCAATTTGAGCAATAATTTCTGCGCAGGTTAGGTCCCTCTTAAAACCCATCTTGGCTGTGGCGCAAATAACGCAACCCAAGGCACAACCTACTTGAGTGGAGATACAAACAGTTTTTCTCTTGTTGCTGTCTTTTAAGAGTACGGCTTCAATGCAGAGGCCGTCTTCCAGTTCTAAGAGATACTTTTTGGTGCCATCAAAACTTTTTTTAGTTTTCTTAACTTCAATTTTTGTAAATTGAAAGAGTTGAGCTAGTTTTTCCCTGTCTTGTTTGGACAGGTTGGTCATTAGCGAAAAGTTCCAAAGCTGTTTTTTGTGTACCCATTGAAAAATCTGTTTAGTCTTATAGGCAGGGAAGCCCTCTTTTTCTAAAACAATTTTTATCTCTTCTGGGGTAAGACCGTTGATGTACATAGATTCATTCTACCTTAATTGCCCTTTAAAACCAAAACATCTATAATAACTTTGGAGGTAATTATCATGTCAGACAAACAAATTAATGTTGAGCTTGATGCACAAACGGCAGAAGGAAAGTATGCTAACCTGGCCCTAATAACTCATACAGAGAATGAGTTTGTCTTTGATTTTGCCCTGGTTGTCCCGCCCAAAGGCAAAGTTTGTTCTCGGATTATTACGAGTCCAGCCCATGCTAAGAGATTTCTCAAGGCCTTGGGAAACAATCTTAAGCAGTTTGAGAGCAAGTTTGGACCAATTAAAGAATCTACAGAGCCACAAAAGCCAACTATCGGGTTTTCTAAAAACTAGGGTTCAAGATGATGGGGGAGATAAGGGGATTTTTTGATCCCAGCATGTTATGCCGCCGCTAGAATTTTTTTAAAAAATGTTTTTAAAAATCAGTCCCAGAATTTCTTTTTGGCCGCCGACGTCTAACAACTTACTTTAAAAAAAACCTAAAGGAGGAGAAAAATTGCCGTTTTATTACATTAAAACCTACGGCTGACCCTTGGGCGACAATTTACCATAAACTAAAAAATGTTTTGGAATCATTATATTTTTGATACTGCCACTTTTGTCCCTTTTCTGCCGCCTTTTTGAAAAAAATGAATTTAAAAACTCTTGTCCCCACCCCGGACACGCTTTATAATTATATGTGGCATGACAGATAATTTAACTAAAAAACAAAGAAGTAATTGTATGTCTAGAATTCGAAGTAAACATACTAAACCAGAAAAGATTGTGAGAAGAATACTTCGAAAACTTGCTGTTAGCTTTAGAACGTATGCCAAAAATCTTCCAGGGAACCCGGATATTATTATCTCCAAGAGAAAAACAGCAGTATTTGTTAATGGTTGTTTTTGGCATTTACATAATAACTGCAAAAAAGCAGTGGCGCCAAAATCAAATATCCAATACTGGAAAACTAAGCTTCAAAAGAATATAATGAGACAGAGAAAAGATATCAGAAACTTGAGAAAACTTGGCTGGAAAAGTTTGATCATTTGGGAATGTCAGACTAAGCAAGAATGTTCTTTGTTTAATAGGATTTCAAGGATGGTAAATTGAAGAAAAAAAAATTATTTAGATTAGCAGAGTTATTTTGCGGCCCGGGTGGGTTAGCAATGGGGGCGCTTTTATCCACTATTAAGGCAAAAGATGTTGAGTATGGCATTATCCCAGTTTGGGCAAATGATATTGATCCTTGGACCTGCAAGACATATTTACGCAATATTCATAGTGGAGATGAATCTGCAGTAGCTTGTGGTCCGATTGAGAAAATCAATTTGAAAGCTATTCCTGATTTTGATGCTCTTGCTTTTGGTTTCCCATGCAATGATTTTAGTATTGTTGGCGAGCAACGAGGTTTTGATGGGAAGTATGGCCCATTGTATTCCTACGGAGTCAAAGCGATAGACTTGAATAATCCAAAATGGTTTATTGCAGAGAATGTCGGCGGCTTAAGGAGTGCTAATAATGGGGCGGCTTTTAAAAAAATTCTGCAGGATCTTGAGAATGCGGGGGAAGGGTACACATTGACGCCTCATTTTTATAAGTTTGAGGAATATAATGTACCTCAGCTTAGACATAGAATTGTTATTGTTGGTATAAAAAAAGATCTTGGCCTTGAATTTAAAGTACCAGCGCCCGTTACAGCTTCAAAATATATTTCTGTTAAGGAAGCTTTTGAGAATCCTCCAATTCCTATGGATGCGTCAAATAATGAGCAAACAAGGCAGTCAGAGTCTGTAATTGAAAGACTTAAGCATATTCCGCCTGGCGGGAATGCTTGGTATGAAGGGATTCCTGTCCATCTTAGATTAAAAGTTAAATCGGCAAGAATGAGCCAAATTTATAAACGGCTTCATCCAAATCGGCCTGCTTATACAATAACGGGGAGCGGCGGTGGTGGTACGCATATGTATCACTGGAAAGAAAATAGAGCTTTAACTAACCGGGAAAGGGCTAGGATACAAACATTTCCGGATTCATTTGTCTTTGAAGGGTCTAAAGAAAGTGTTAGGAAACAGATAGGGATGGCAGTTCCTCCTAATGGAGCAAAAATTATTCTGGAAGCAGTATTAAAAACATTTGCTGGAGTGAAATATCCATATGTTGATGCAAATTGCAAACAATTTTTAGTTCAAACAGATGATTGTTTGCAGATGGTTTTGATATGAGCAAGTTTGAAAAAATAGAACAAGTCATAGTAGAAAAACTTGGGGTTGATTCTTCTGAGTCAGCCAAAATTCTTGAGAAGGCTCTAATTGGGGGTGAGATTACTGACAAAATGCCTGCAGAGCAATGGCTTGAAGAAAGATTTCTTCCAAACTGTGTTGTTATTGATGAAGAGGGTTATTCAAAGATGTGTATTGATGCCTTAAAGATCTTAGGCACAACTGCGGCTACTGATTACGGCGGAAGCAGACAGCGCGATCTAGGGCAATTGTGGGCCGATATGACAAGAGGATATTTGGGAGAATTAGCCTTTTCATTGTTTCTAAAAAACAAATGGAATATTGAATCAGAACTCGGGCATGAAGTCGGAGCTATTGAAGATTTTCTTCCCACGGATATTCATCTTGTCTCTAAAAAAGGGGAGATTTCAAGGCCGCCTAAAATTAATATCGGTATAAAAACTATTAAGTGGAACGGGATTTGGCTTGATATTCCTGGGGATCAATTTAGCCATTCAGATGTGCATGTTGTTGTTAAGGTTGGGACTGGTCGAGATCATTTGTTTGCATTTTTTAAGAAAATTGTAACTATTTAGGTACCCCGCGTAGCAGCGCCTCTTAGGCGCTGCGTTATTCTTTTGGCTCATTTTCCCCAAAATACACTTTGGGG
>MEUC01000049.1 GCA_001771545.1 candidate division WOR-1 bacterium RIFOXYB2_FULL_42_35
CATTTTACAAGCGTTTGCGGAGGATCGCTATGTTGATGAAAATACCCAATCGTGGGAACAGCTTGAATTACAAGGAATATCACTGGGACAGTAGTGAACCAAACTAGTAATTAAAATACCTGTTGAAAGCGGCATTTTGGTTGAACGCACAATAAAAAGGCAGACTCCGACTAAAATCCCCAGGTGCATGCCGGAAGCAACCAGCAAATGAGCCACCCCGGCTTTTTTATAGGTTTCTTTGATCTCTTTAGGAGCCTTAGCGGCACTTGAACCAAAGACAATGCTGGCCAGTAAAGTTGAATATGGTTCAGGCAAGGTTTTAAGGGGAACAATGATAAAGTGGTTCTTTAGAGCAAGGCTAAGCTTTTTGATAATATTCCCGCCCCCAGTAGAAATAATTATGGGCGGGGCTCGGGATGACCTAAGCTGACAAGTAATTCCTTGATTTTGCAAATAATCGGCATAGGATAAGAGTCCGGGATTAGCTAAACCATCAACCTCCTGCAAATAGCCTGTAACAGCAACTTTATCTCCGTATTCCAACTTTGTCTTAGCAACTGAAACGGAAAGTTTCCCTGAAGTCTTTTTCTTGTTCGCTTTTCCAACCTGTAAAGTAAATGATACTTGTTCATCAAAAATCCTGGGCTCATCATCAATTTGGCCAAATACCGTAACTTCCCCCTTATTGAGAAAACCAGAAATATCACTTCTCGGTGGTGGCAGGCTGCGAATTTGGATATTGAGTGTCCCCAACACAACAAGAAAGGCCAAAACAAATAAGCGGTTGTCTAACTTATTTATGAAGACATAAGCATTGGTGACGAAAATTAAGACAGTTAAAAACAGACTGGCCCAAATCGGAAAACTGAGAGAGTTCCCAATAATGATTCCTAATACGTAGGCTATGGCAATGTGAACAATAGGACTAGTCATTTTGTTATAAGTGCAAATATCAAAGGAAAAAGATCAAAACAAGATCAAAAACCCAAGATGAAAGATCAAAGAATTAACGCCAGGGTCTGACTCCACATTTAATTAAAATGGCGCTTAATATTCTAATTATTTCTTCAGCTTCTCTTATATCAGCAACTATCTCATCTTGTCTAATAAAAACTCCAGCAATCGTTCGAAGCCAAAACTTTACTTCTTTAGCCTCCTTTCTTGATATTCCAATCTTATTAACAAAATTTTTCTTTGTTAAGGCCCCATCGGCTTTTTCATAATTAGCTCCTACAGAAGTGGCCGATTTTGCCAATTGTTTTCTTATTGCCTCGCATTCCGGAATTTTAGGTAACGACTTACATATTCCTAGCATCTTTTTGGCAAATCTTAGCAGTCTGTAATGTAGATCACGATTGTTTTTGATCTTATTACTTTGATCTTGAGATTTGTTTTGATCTTGGATCTTTTGGTTTTGATCTTCATCAATCATAGGCCGATCTGCTCCCTTATCTTCCCCAACTTCCCTTTCCCAATTCCCTTAACTTTCGTAAGATCCTCCAATTTAGCAAAAGGCCCACTTTTCTCTCGATACTCAACAATCCTCTTTGCCATTGATTCTCCTATCCCCTTAACCTGACACAAAGCCTTAACATCAGCTGAGTTGACATTAACCTTCCCGGAAAAAACACCAGTTTTCTCGGTTTTTGAACTACTGGCCTGTTTAGACCCCTGTTTTCCGGCCGGAGAAATGTTAATCCTTTGAACAGATACACTGCTAACTGTGGGAGTCTTTTCTGGCACCACTATCCTCTGACCATCTTTAACCTTCTCTGCCAAGTTAATTGAAGAAAGATTGGCCAAGGGAGTCGCTCCCCCAGCTAACCTAAGAACGTCAACTATCCGATCACCAGACTTAACCTTGTAAACCCCCTCTTGATTGACCGCTCCAGTTACATGAATAAGTAAATCTTGCTTAATTGCCACCTGTCCGATTTCCCGGACACCAGTGTCCGAAATTTCGACACTGATCTCGTTAGCGGAACTGGAAAAACCATGGCGAAAGATCATTACTCCAAGCCCAGTCACGACGAGCAAACACAAACCGAGGATTATTAATTGTTGTTGGCGGTTTAAGTTATCTAACATAAGGAACTAGTAGCAAGGTTATTGGCAGGCTTAGGCGCAGGGAATGAAAAAAAACTTATAGCTTATTATAAACCGCTAAAATGTCTTCAAGATAACCTTTAGTATGTGAAGTATACGCATCTTTTCTGGCCACAGCATTCGGTCCCTCTAAGTAACCGGCTATCGCAAAGGCGACTTGTTGATTGCTCTCTTTAAATTTATCCAAAAGATATTTCAGATAACGCGTTGTCCCTTTTGTGTTTTGCTCAATATCAAAACCATCAGCAACACTTATCCCCACAGTCGAACAGGTAGATGGCATCAGCTGCCCCAAGCCCATTGCCCCACTAATGGAAACAGCTTTGGGGTTAAACCGCGATTCGCGAGACATCAGCGCTGCCACTAATTTTGGATCAACATCAAATTCCTGGCCATATTTGATAATATTATTGGTTATCGCGACAGCTTCTTCCGGGGAACGGTATTGCACAATAAATTTGCCGATTGATTCCCTGTCCTGCTCCATCCGGCTGAAAGAAAAACTAGCTCGGGGCAGTTCTTCATAGGCAGGCTGATGGTAAACAACATCTTTTTTAGGCGAAAACTGGGGCTGCGGCCCGGAGCGCCCGCCCACACTGGTAAGGATGGTTATAACAAACAGAATAACTATCGCGCTGGCAACACTTTCCATTATCATCTATTCTAACGCAGACAATTTCGACATGCAAACCACAACCTGATAAAATACTAGTCATGATAACTGTCTACCAAGCAAAACCAACAGAACAAGCAGAAATCAAACGATTTCTCCAAAAGCTTGACCTCTTTTACCATGGTCAATCGCTAGAAGGCTATTGGTTGGCAAAGGAGAACGATCATATTATTGGGTCGGTTCAGCTACAAACATTTCCAGACTTTATTTTTCTCTCTTCTTTAGCTGTCTTGGAATCTCACCGTCATCAAGGGGCGGCCAAAAAGCTTCTCAATCAGGCTCTTAAATCTGTTGTTCAGGATATTTACCTTTACACCATTATTCCAGACTTCTTTGAAAAGTTCGGTTTCATCAAAACAGCTCCGATTGCCAATCTCCCTTCTAAAAATACTTATGAATGTGAATACTGTCAGCCAAACAAGTGTGTCACTATGGTAAAAAAGAGATGATTCCCGAATATCCCCAATTTAAGCCGATTGATCTTGGCTGTCTGACTGATATAGAAGATCATTTAAAAGGTCACCCTCCCAACATTTGTGAATTCAGCTCAGCTAACTTAATAATTTGGCAAGATTTTGATCGCTATCAGCTGACTTTAATTAATAATAACCTATGCATTCTCAATGATCCTCTCACAGAACCATGTTTTTTCTTTGCCCCAATCGGCCACAATGAAATTAAGGCAACTATTGCCACTTGTTTGAAGCATTGCGGTTCAATCTCCAGAGTAACTGAAGACTTTATCAAAAACCTCCCCCAAGACCAATATCATTTTAAATGCCTGCGCAGCCAATTTGATTATGTTTATGAACGACAAGTTTTGGCAGAATTAAAAGGCCGCAAATTTGACGGTAAACGCAATCATATCAAAAGATTCATCCGCCGCTTTCCTGAATACAAGTTTGTTCCCTTAGAACCGCAGCACAAAAAGGCCGCTTTAGAGCTTTTTGAACAATGGTTTACAATCAGAGAAGAATCAAGGCACTTTCCCAGGCTCGCCCATAATTCTCAAAAGATCGCCATCGAACAAGCATTTAAGCACTTCAAAGAACTTGAATTACACGGTGGAGCAATTTTCGCCGAAGATAAGCTACAAGGTTTTATTCTAGGCAGCCAACTCAATAAGGATACAGCCACTCTCCATTTTCTTTACGGCAACCCAAAAGCCCAGGGAATATCCCAAATCCTGCTCAAAGAAGGCTGCGAAAAAGTTTTCTCGCAATATAAATATATTAACCAAGAACAGGATCTCGGCATTCCTGGCCTGCGCAAAGCCAAACTCTCTTATCATCCTCATCATTTAGAAAAAAAGTTTGAGATTAAGGCAAAATAGCTTTAATCATCACCACCCCCTTACCAACCAAACAACACAAGCAAATTGCTTTCTAACAATTTAGTCCAAAAGTGAAATCACTGGCTGTTTTTGGCGACAAAAGGACATGGATCAAGCACCTGTTTATTATAAATCGAAATCAGAGTGGGAAAGGCTTTGGTTTAACCATGGCAAACATCTCGGCCGCAAAGGAGCCCCACCATCAAATTCCAGAAAAAATAAACATAGGGTGGAATGTGCCAGCTGGTCTAAGGTTTGGTTCCCTTATGGCATCAAATTTTTTGCCCATCAAGTTCCTTTTCCCCCGGATATTACAGCCAACATTTGGGAAAGGGCCATGGGATTGTTGTTTACTCAAACAGGTTTAGATGTAAATTGCAGTTTACGAACATATCCGCCCAAAAACAACCTACGCCCTATTTTCGATTTAGCCACAACACCTCAGCAAGATGAGATCAGTTATGCCAGATTTATGAACGCCCTAGCTACCATACAAGCTCGCCATCTTGGGGCTATTTTTATTTTAACTGGGGTACACATCCGCAGATATGACTGGTCAGCGGTTCCAAGAGGCGAAGACGACAAGTTTAATCATGGTATTGCTAACATGCAAGCCGGAGTTGGCCTAGCTAATATAGGATTAGAAGAGGATGTAGCCGTAAGCAATATTTGCCATGAAACTCTTCATTTGCTGGGGTTTTACGGACATCATCACGATTATTCCGTAAGAGGTTTTGGTGATAATGAGTCTTGCGTGATGGATCCAAACAATGACCATCACTTACTTTGCGAAAGAGATCTGTTGGCTGTTAGGAGTTTTTGGCGAGGAGTTGAACAGAGATTAGGGCAACGTTTCTTTAGATAGTTGGCTACATAACCCTTAAAACACCACTTCTTTTTGCGGATATTCAAAGTTAGTGGCCATCGTCCAGATTACGGCGCGGCAATTTTCGATTTTAAAGACTTTGAGCATGTCATAGCCTTGTCGCTCAATCCAGGGTTTAAGAAATTCTCTGCCAGGGGTGCTGACAATTTTTTCTTTAAAGGCCTGGTCAGTAATTTCTTTAGCTACGCCAGAAACCCTTATTTGCAGCATTTTGGCCTGGTCAAAAAAGCTAACTTCCAAGTTTTGATTATTAAGTATTTCTTTATAGAGTGGTTTAAAGGAACCAGTGTGAAAAACAATGCCTGTTTCATCGGCTGAATAAGGCATCATGCCTCTGGTATGAGGTCTCCCCTCACTATCTACTGTTGCCAGCTGCATCACGGGACTCTTATTGATTATTTCCAAAACTGTTTTCTTGTCCATGATTTAAAACTCCTTTACTATTTTCATAAATAATAACACAAATATTAACCGAGGAAAAATATTTTAGCGTGATTTAATCAACTCTAACTTCTTCATCCGCGATAACTTCTTGATCTCTATTTCCCTTTTGGTAGCTTTACTTCGATTAGGTCGCTTTTCAGAGTAGCAAATTTTTACAGGTGGATTAGCCCGAGTATACCGCCCACCCTGGCCAGCTTTGTGTTCTGCAAAACGACGCTTGAGGTCAGTGGTTATGCCGGTGTAAAGGGCTTTGTTTTCACATTCAAGTATGTAAACATAATATGGCATATTATTTATGGTATTTGCGGCAAATAGTAGCTGTCTTGCAGCGACGTATTGAAGGCTGTTTCGGCAGTAGAGCTGGAATTAACTCTCCAATCTCTCTCTTTGTTCTCATTGAACCAGTTAAAAATTTTAACTCTAGGATAAGTAGACTCAATCTTTGTAAAGGTATCTGTGATCCAAGCTGCTTTGCTCCCCCCTTGTTCAGAGGAAGAAAACTCTCCAATCATCAAAGGCTTTTGGGTCAAAGAGGTTAGAGTGTTGTAAACAGTGCTAAAAACAGTATCAAAAGAGCACCAAGCATAATATCCCCAATTGTAACCATCAACACCAATCCAATCAACATATTGATCACCTGGATAATAGGCAGAGATTGAGTTCCAGGAATCGCTTGGCACGGAATCTGCGTTTGGTGACCAGACTAAAACAACTTTACTAGCCCCAATTTCTTCCCTTAGATTGTAAATATGTATCCAAGCTTGTTTGTAGCGTTCCGGCCCAGCTGTTTGTCCGTTATGAAAACCATCCCAAGGATACCAATTGCCATTCATCTCCTGGGCAAAACGCAAAAATAACGGCTTGTTCCAGGCTTTAGCCGCTGTAAAAAAGTTCCTAATATAAGGGTCATAGGTTCCCAAAGCTATTGATTCCAAAGTTGAGGAATCTGGTAACCATGGTTCCCAGGTAATATGCGGAATGCTGCCGTTATTATTAACAATATCCGCTTCTGCAGTAGGAAAAGGACTCAGCATATTAACGTACCATAAAACCACAGCCAGATTTTTACCGATTATAGTTTGAAAGGGAGCAATATTTGAGGTTCCATTAACATAAGCACCTATAGCGCAACCTGTGAAACTACTGTTTATTACGGTTGTTGTAGTGGTAGTGCCCGGTGATTGCTGACCACAGCCATGCACAAAAAAACTAAAAAACAGAATAACAAACCAGATAAAAAAAGTCTGCCTCATGCTCTTCCTCCAATAAAGTCTGGTTGCAGGCATTAAAAATTGTCTCTTAATGCTCAGGAAAGATCTCCAAATAATCTTAACACTTTATCAAGAGAAAACCCAAAAAAACTTACTCCTTGAATGTAGCAGGACAATTTAACGCCTTTGGGCAGAGAAGTGCTTTTGAGTCAGGAGAAAGCCCAGGAACAAGACCAAAAGCTGGCGGAAATAAGCAATCGCTTAGAAGAAGTTACGATTAAGATCGAAGAAGCCCAAATGAAGATTGAGTTAAGTAAGCCGGTCGTGTCGGGTGTAGTGTATATTAGATTGTAGTTGCAGAGCTTGCTCTGCCTGTAATCAAAAGGAGGTTTTCTATTGTGAAAAAATCCATCAGTATTTTTTTAATAGTTCTACATTCATTGTTAATTGTCCCGACGACATTAATATATAGAATAGCGTAACGTTGGGATCCCGATATTACATGATTATAAATAATGTCATCGGGACATTTTTTCGCCCGCCCGCCTTTGGCGGGTTTTATCGCTGTCAAGAGTCGGGGATGCTTTGTAATTGGTGTGAGTAATTAGGGGTCTTTAGCGGCTAATCCCGCTTTGCGGGATCCCGAAGCATTATTTATAATAGTAGTAATCGGGACTACTAAAGACTCACACTAAAGACTCAAAAGTTAAGCTGGGGGAGAAGGAGTCGAACCCTCACAAGCAGAGTCAGAGTCTGCCGGTCTACCATTAACCTATCCCCCATTAATACTGACGAAATCTGATTCTCTTGGCAAAACCAAACGCTTCCTTTTTCCTGGCTAATCTCACGTCAATCCGTCTTCTCTGAGGGTGATACCCCAAACCAACTAAAGCCTTATGAACATCATCCAGCAAAGATTGAGACTGATTAGAAAATTTTAACACATAAGTATAGTTATGTGAATCGATTGTAAAGTCACCGTCAGTCTCAAAAAGCCCCTTCAAGCACTTAAGCAGGTAGGATTTATCATCAAAAACCCAGCCTGGAATAGCCAGCTTGTGCTTTAATTTCATTCCAGTAGGGAATTTAAGTCTTTTAGCAATATGTTTCTGATAAAAATAGACCTCTACAGCTCGACTATCTTTTCTTTTGCGAAGCAGCGGTTTTTTTAGAAAAAGCTTATAGATAACGTTTTTAAGATGAGCAATCTGCTTTTTGTGTTCACTAAAACAAGTTACAACTAACTTTTCTGTCCTGGCAAACTTTTCAATACATCCTATTAGTTGCCATATTATCCAACCCCTCCCCCACGATCCCCCAATGCCAACCTTCGGTCGGAAATCCAAAGCTCAAAGATCAAAGTCCAAAGATTTGATCTTGGGATATTGATCTTTTAGCTTGTTTTGATCTTTCACCTTTGCTCTTTGATCTTCTAGTAAGGTAGTTTCCACCACTCCGGCCGCATAATCAACAAAAATAGTCCATAAAATACAATAAAAATTGAAATTCCTATGAAGACTAGAAACCCACCCTTCAACGGTTCCTGCCAGCGTTTGTGCATCCAGGAAGCAAAGAGTAAAGCTAACAAGCCAACAATAGTAACGGCCGCTCCCTTAAAGGTCGGGCTTAAGTTGGTAATTTGAATTAAGGTCGCTCCCCAATCATTCATGACTTTGATTTTAACATATGCAAGAGTATAATAAAAGTATGATTAAAACCGGCGATTTACTCATTATCGGCGGGGGTATTGCTGGCTTGTCCGCTGCCTTGGAAGCCTCAAAATACGGTCAGGTCATTATCTTGACCAAAGGCAAAATCGGCGAAACAGCCACCAAATCCGCCCAGGGCGGCATTGCCGCGGCTATTGATAAACTCCATGACTCCGCAGATTTCCACCTGGAAGATACCCTGGCTGCTGGCGCAGGCTTATGCGACGAAAAAGCAGTCAGAATTTTAGTCACCGAAGGGGTCGAGCGCGTCAAAGAATTAATTGAAATGGGCGCACAGTTTGACCGGGCCGAAACCGAAGCCGGCGGTGGTTTTGCCTTAGCCCTGGAAGGCGCTCATAAACAGAGAAGAATACTTCACGCCGGCGATGCCACCGGTGAAGAGATCCAAAGAACCCTGGGCGCTAAAATCGTGGCGGAAAACAAAGTCAAGATTTGTCAGCAAACCATTGGCATAGAATTAATTATCAAAGATAATCACTGTCTGGGCATTAAAGCCCTTGATCTTGTTAGCGGTCAAACCAAAGTATTTTTGGCCAAAGCAACAATTATTGCTACCGGCGGAGTTGGCCAAACCTATCTTTACACAACTAATCCCGAAGACGCTACTGGTGACGGCATTGCCATGGCTTATCGCGCTGGCGCAGAAGTTTCTGACATGGAGTTTGTGCAATTCCATCCAACATCTCTAGTTCAATCTGCAGAATTTAAAGATATCATTGCCCTCCCCCGCTTCTTAATTTCAGAAGCTGTGCGCGGTGAAGGGGCAAAACTTTTAAATAATAAGGGCGAGCGGTTTATGGATAAGTATGATATTCAAAAAGAACTGGCCCCCCGCGATATTGTTTCCCGGGCAATTTTTGAGGAGATGAAACAAACCAATTCGGAACATGTTTTCTTAAGTTTAGCCGGTATTAATCCGGAAGTGATCAAAAAGCGCTTTCCCATGATCTACAAAACCTGTTTGGAACGCGGGCTGGACATAACCAAAGATAATATCCCTGTTGCCCCAGCAGCCCACTATTTTATGGGCGGCATTACAACTGATGTAGACGGAAAAACTAATATTAACGGACTTTATGCTGCCGGTGAATGTGCGTCACTAGGTGTCCACGGAGCCAATCGTTTAGCTTCCAACTCCTTACTTGACGGCCTTGTCTTCGGCCATCGCGCTGCTTTGGCGGCAAAAATCCAACTTCCAACTTCTACTTCCAGTTTCCTAACCGGCATCCAAACCCATCACCCAACTTCTACCTCTCATCTAAAGCCCAACGAAATCCAACGCTTTAAATTAATCATCAAGTCCCACATGTGGAAAAACGTTGGTATCATCAGGTCAAAAGAAAGCTTGGAACAGGCTAAGGCTATGATTAGCAGCGTAGAAAAACAATTAAATTTTGAGCCGGGAAGCAAAGAAGAAATTGAACTAAAGAATATGGTCTTAGTGGCTAAGCTGATTACCCAAGCAGCGCTTGAGCGCACCGAATCCCGCGGTGCACATTTTAGGCAAGATTTTCCTAGGACTAATAACCAAAACTGGCAAAAGCATTTGACTTGCAAAATTTAAATTAAACGAAATCCCGCTTTCATTTTAACGATATATATATATAGGAGCATAATAAATGCCATATACCGCCCAAGTAGCAGCTAGAAAAAATAGATTGAGCCAAGCAGTTAGCCTATCAGGCCAACTACCAAGCCCAGAACAAGTTGTTCATCTTTTTCGTAAAATTAAAATAGCTGGCGGAGCCGATAAAACCAAAACAACTGCTAGCTGCCTGGTCCAAGCCTACGAACCATTAATTCAAGAATTATTTCGAGCCAATTTAGCTCAGAACTATCTAGACGCGGAAAAACAGGCTGATGTGCTCCAAGAAGCTAGGATCTTCTTATGGCGTTTAATTGACCAATATGCCACAGAGAGCAAATTTGATCAAGAAATTCCTTTTGAAGATTTTGCCAGAAAACCCTTAAGAAACTTAATCACCGCAGAAAATAAAAAAGCTAAAAATAGCTTAAAAGTTGATCAAGAAATCCATGAAGATCGCTGTTTTAATCTTGGAGTAGCTGATTCTCAAGCTTATAATCCCGAGGAAAAACTAATTGCCTGCGAAACTTTTTATCTCCGCCTGCAAGCCTTACCCCTAAAAGAACAAGCTGAACTTTTTCCTGCTGACAGCCAATTATTATCAAACAAAGAATTGTTGCGCTTGGCCAGTCTCTTCCCCAACGCGCTTCCTGCTCAAGCAAGAAGATTTGTAGAATTATGCCAAATCAAGAGAGAAGAAGAAGCCCTTAAAGAAATGGGAGAATACAGTTTAAGAAGATTACAGGATATGGTGCTATCTGAAATGGCCAAAGCTTGCAGCAAAAATATGCCTCCAGATTATTATTATGCTTGGGAAAAACCAACCCTAGCCACTTCTTTAGCTGTTATGCTGGCAACTTTAAACCAGAGAGAACAAAAACTTTATAAGCTAACATTTAAAGGTTACATCAGTCACAAGACAGCTGCCAAACAGCTGGGAGGAACCTTGCAGGCAATCCAGCGCGAACGTCAATCTCTAGAAACTAAGTTAGCACAATTATGGGATATTGTGGAAACAGTTGGTCCTGCTAAAGCGAATTCAGCCATAAAGCTAACAACCTTGTACCTCTGGCGCGAACGGGTAAAAAATGCTTGCAAAAAAGCTTTAAGAGAAGATTGGGAACGACCCTTACAGATAAAAGATATTTGTATGTCCGGCAAGATAAATGTTACAACATATGAAACAACTTTACAGGTTAGAGACCCTGGCATTAGAAAAATTATTCTGGAAACTCTAGAAAAAAGCTTGGAAAGACGAGTGCATAATGCTCTAGAATTACTAAAGGATCAAGCTAATCCTGGCAAACCAATCCCTGCCCCTCTCTTAGCACACCACGTTGGTGTTAGCTTAGAATACCTGCGCAACAAGATAACGGAATCACCAAGCCTTGTTCCCCAAGGCTTTGCTATTCGCGATTTAGCTGTAACTTCTGCTCAAGGTGCGAGAGAACGACTCCAAGAAGAGCTACGCGCCATTAAAGCCGGGGAAAAACCTGAACCTAAAAACAAACAAGATTTGTCCCAGCAAATGCATATCAGTCGAGACACTTTAAGAACATGGGAAAAAAAATTCAACGGGGTTAGAGAAATAATAGCGCAAATTCTTGAAGCCTATAGAGCCAAAATAAGGCAAAGAACAATTTCTCCCGAAGAAGAAAGCATCTTACAAAGATTAAAAATCTACCGAGAAAAACCAAGAAATGGCCAAAGCCCACTCACCACCTTACGCACCCCCCTATCACAACAATTAGGCATTACTAGAGACACTTTGCGTCGCTGGTGCAGAAAATATCCCAAGGTAGAAGACCTGGTCCAAGAAATCATCAGCGTAAGATAAGCGCTTGGCCAGAGAAATAATCAATAAAATCATAGCTCACCATCAAATTTAGGTCCTTGTCAAGTACAATTTCCATGCGCTGTAAATTACCAGCAAATCCCGCGGCGCGCATTTTAGACAAGATTTTCCAAAAACTGACGACAAAAACTGGCAAAAACACCTCACTTATAAAAACTGAAATTTTTGTGCTTTTGTGCCGATACTAAAACATGGTTAACTTTAGTACCGCAAGAGCTTTAGGCCCTGCAGAAAGACGACAACTAGATAAACTGGACGTTCATCATCAATTTCCGATTGGTGTACGAAGAGAAGCTGCGCATCTAACAATCCCTCCAGGTCTTCTTACCGGTCGCACGCTTGTTGAAGGTCAGGTCAGCATAGACCCTCCCCATGCCCATGAAATAGACGACTTAATTAAAGTTGTGCTTGAAGGAGAGGCTTTTCGGGTTTGGATCAGTATCGCTGATCCAAGTTTTATCCCCGCCGGCTCAGAAATTGATCGAGAGGCAGCCAGACGCGGCTCTAGTCTATATTTCCCTGGAAAAGGTTTCTTGCCCATGCTGCCGGCAGAAGTAATCAAACTGGGCAGTCTGGTCAAAGGACAAGAACGTTTAACCGTAACCCTGGAAATGTTAATTTCTGCTCGAGGAAAAGAGCTTGAACCACCAAAGCTTTATCGTTCAAGATCAATTAATGCCGCGGCCTTAGATTATGCAGCAGCAGACGCAATCAGAAAAAATCCAAAACATGAGTTATCTGCTACAATCTCAGCCAGTTTGCAGGTCTCAGAAATATTATTGAAAAATGCCCCAAGTTGTTGGTTGAGTATTGATCTTGCAAGAGGGGTAGCAATTGATGAAACAGGCAGAACTACAAAATTAGAACCCCATGAGCAATTCCCCACTTATCAAATCGTGCCTCCCTTAATGGTCTTAGCGAACTCAACCATTGCCGAGTTACTCCTAAGAAGCGGCCATCCAGCCTTGTTTAGATGCCATGAACCAGAACGAGGCTTACTGGAACACACCCAATTTGTTGCAGCTATGAATCAATTGCAACAACAGACAGGACAACCGCTCTATCGCACTCAATTAATTGGCCGGGAAAGGGCTGGCTATTTAGCTCACAACCTAAGTTTAGCCGTTACTCACCAGGGTTTAAGTTTAGCGGCTTATACACACTACACTTCACCCTTAAGGAGATACCCGGACATAGCCGTCCATAGAGCCGTGCAACAAGTTCTTGACACCTGTTTACCAACAGCAAACGAGGAGTTAGCTGGTGTAGCTCACCGTTGTTCCAACTACCCTGCCAGAGCCCAAATTGTCTATTTTGCCCTCTTAGGTCACCGTAGAGCAGAAAGTAACCCCTTTAGCTTAGAAGCTCTCTTAGACCTGCCAGAAAATGAATTTTCTGATCTTTTAGCCGGAGTTTTAACCTTTCCCAGTAAGAAAGTTGATTTGCTCTTAAGTGCAGTTAGACAACGAGCCTTAAGACCAGTTGATCTGGCTCAACTAGTACAAGCTTCGGCTCACAATTTAAAGATCCATGACCTAGTACTTGATTTCCTAAAACACCGCCAAGACTTTGCTTATGAAAAGGTTTTAATCCATTTAAACATCTTACAAGAATGGGATGGCTGTACCTTTTTGTCGCCTGATAAAAGAGGAGAAAAAGAACCACCCCAAACTAAAGGGAAAGGACGAGGAAAAGGAAGAGGAAAACCAAGACAAGCCACACTCTTTGCTCGACGCGTAATGAACTCAATTGCCGGACACATGTTAGCCACTCAAGGGTTGGCAATTGACTATGATTTGGCAGCAGTTGAAACAGAAGCCACCCGAACCTTCTTGATTGATCTAGTTACAAAAAAACTAGTTAACCCGGATCAAGCTGACAATAAGGCCTGGCGAGCCCCACACCAAGCCCAAAGACAAAGAGCCCCATTTATTAACTTTATTGGCAACCTTACTCAATTAGCGCAAAGACAAAGCTGGCCAGAGCCGGAATTCCAAGTTGAGTCTACCGGAACTGAAAGTTCTCCTTTTTACGAAGCTACCGTCAGAGTAAAAACCAACTCTAGCACTGTTTTTACTGGTCGAGGCTCTTTTAGAACAGAACAGGGAGCAAAACAAAATGCTGCCAAAAATGCCTTAGACAAAGTTGACCGCAGCAGAAGAACCAGGGCAGATCTTGCCGCCGAAGAAAGCGCAAATAAAAGAAACCTAACAAAACGTTTGTTTGGTTTTCTTAGGGACAATCCAGACTTTACCAAATATGGTATTTACTCTCCAATCGAAGAAGACACAGGGGAATCCAAAACAATGACTGCTTTTGTCGTCACATTAGCAGGAGAGCGGATCGAAGCCCAAGGCCTTGGCCAAAGCAACACTGAAGCCCGCGCCAATGCCGCAGAAAACCTTTGGCCACTTTTGGCAGAAAGAGGTTTGACCTCTTATCAACAAATCCCGCGGCGCGCATTTTAGATTGGCAAAAACATTTGGTTTATAAAAAATAGGTTACACCGGATAAATCCGCAACCGCCGCTTGGGTTCGTCGCCAACTGAAACAGAATTTAATCCCGCTTCTTGCACCAACTGATGCTGCAAACGACGCAGATAAGCATTTTGAGGATTCAGATCCAAAACTTTTCTTGAGGTCTTAACATGTTCAATCGCCTCTTCAGCCTCACGGATAGCAATAGCATCACTCTCTTCCCTTCCCTCAACCTTAAAATAATACTTTAAAAACCGGTTAACCTGGCCGGCAACATTGTTTTTGATGACATGCAGCGGCAAACCATGTTCACGCGCCGCCTTTTCAATCTTGGTCCCCGCCCTGGCCTTGGCTTTAGTCGTTAAAACAATATCAGCTTCATCAAACTTCCTGGAAACAGTAGCCGGCACCTGCATAGCCAACAGCGCCCGCTCCAAAATCCCGCGATTAACCCCAAAAGGAAAAATCCGCACAATCTCTTTATCGACTTCCTTCTTGGCAGCAGAAACCTCTATATCGTCTATATCCGGCATCTCTTCAGGAGCCTTATGCACCTCAATCTTGCCCCCCTCTTTTCTCACTCGTATCTCTGGATGAGGAACTCGCTCTCTTAGAATTGAGTCCACCGCCTTAGCCACATCAGTATAAATAGCAAACTTATCCCGCTCCCTGATCTCAATACAAACATCAAAGGTTGGTGGGGCCTTGCGCTCTAAAATTGCTTTTTGGGTATGGCGACGCTTGGCCTCTTCATCACCAAGAATAACAGACTGAATTCCACCGGCTAAATCAGACAAGGTCGGGTTGCTAATCACATTTTCCAGATAAACACCATGGGCAGTTCCTATAAGTTGAACGCCACGTTCCGCAATAGTTCGACAAGCAGCTGCTTCTGCCTCTGTACCAATCTCATCAACAATCACCACCTCCGGCATATGGTTTTCCACAGCTTCGATCATGACTCGATGCTGAAATTCCGGGGTTTGCACCTGCATGCGCCGCGCTTTGCCAATACCGGGATGGGGAATATCGCCGTCACCGGCAATTTCATTGGAAGTATCAACAATTACTACTCGTTTTTTGAACTCGTCGCTTAATACCCGCGCAGCCTCACGCAATTTGGTGGTTTTACCAATACCGGGAGGTCCAAGAAATAAAATGTTTTTGCCCGATTCAATCACATCTCTAATAATATCGTTGGTGCCATAGATCACCCGGCCAACACGGCAGGTTAAACCGACAATTTTGCCTGTCCTGTTGCGCAAACAAGAGATCCGGTGCAAAGTACATTCAATCCCTGCCCGATTATCAGAACTAAAAGAACCAAGTTTCTCAACAACAAACTCAATGTCTTTTTGGTTGACAATCTCACCAGGGAGATAATAAACATTGTCGGCATAGCGGGCTTCGGCAGCACGACCCAAATCAAGGATTACTTCAATTAAAACATTGATTTCTGCGTGTTTGCTGAGGTCAAGCTTTACGCGTGGTGGTAATACTTCTAAGAGTCTTTGAACTTCTTCGTCAATCTTCATTTTTATCAATTAATAATTAAACAATCAATAATTTTTTCCCTTGACTGCTTTTTTAAGATTAATCCCCGGAACAAAAGCTGGTGCTTTCGAAGAATCAATCGTAATCTTGGCCCCAGTCTGAGGGTTGCGGCCAATTCTCCCTTTGCGTTTACGGACCACAAAGTTACCAAAACCAACTAAGCGAACCTTTTCGCCCTTAATCAAAGCTTCAGAAATTGACTCCAGCACAGAATCAATAATCATCTCGCTTTTAGCGATGGTCATATCTATTTTATTGGCTACTTTTGAGGCTAGTTGTTTCTTGTTCATCTTAAAAAGTCTCCTTTTTTACTAATTTAAACCCTCACCCATCTACCCTAAAGCCCCCCTCTCCCAAAAAAGGAAAGGGTAAAAAAACATGGGACAAATAAAAAATTTCATCCCCCTTCTCCCTCTGGGAGAAGGGGACATAAACTCAAACGCTAACGGGGATGAGGGCTAATATTTGCCCTACCCCTCACACTTGTTGAGCAAAGCTTCCCATCTACGATCAACTTCTTTTTGAATTGCTTCCAAAATCGCTTCATTGCCAGGTCTAAACAGATGTCTAAATCTATCTTGCATTTTTAAGAATTCAACAACAGGTTTCTTTTCTTTGGGTCGATAAGTCAATTTATATTTACCTTCAATAACTTCATACAAAGGCCAAACACAGGTATTGGCCGCTAATCTGCCTAATTCAGCAGTTAATTCCGGCTTATAACCCCAACCTAAGCGACAGGGTTGAAGCACATTCATAAATTTTGGGCCCCGAATTGAAAAAGCCTTTTCTGCTTTAGAGGTTAAGTCCCGCCAAAAGCCAACTGCAGATTGAGCAACGTAGGGAATATCATGAGCAACCATGATTTCTGTTAAATTCTTGGGGAACTGAACCTTACCAGGAATAACTTTACCGGCCGGTGCCGTGGTAGTAGCCGCTCCCATAGGGGTGGCAGACGAACGCTGAATTCCGGTGTTCATATAAGCTTCGTTGTTATAACAAACATAAAGCATGTCATGACCGCGCTCCATTGCCCCGGACAATGATTGAAAGCCAATATCATAAGTGCCGCCATCACCGCCAAAAGCCACAAAATTAACATGTTCAGCAGGAGCCTGACCCTTTTTCTTCAGTGCTTTAAAGGCTGCCTCAACCCCGGAACAGGTGGCGGCAGAATTTTCAAAAGCATTATGTAAAAAAGGGACTTCCCAGGCACTGTAAGGAAAAATCGTGGTCACAACTTCAAGACATCCTGTGGCTGAAGTAACAACCACCGGATCTTTGCTGGACATCAATACTTGACGGACAATAATCGGCGCGCCACAACCGGCACAAGCCCGGTGTCCTCCACAAATTGGTTCTTTCTTAGCTGCTAAATCTTTTAAGTTTGGCATAATTTACTCCCTTACCCCAAAATATTTGATTACTTCTTTGGCTTTGCCAGCTTTGGCAACTTCTTGTTGCTCGGCAAAGATACTGCGCAAATCGTCAAGAGAAATCTCCCGACCACCGAGCCCATAAATGTAATTGGTGATCAAGGGTTTTTTAGCTGCATCATATAAAGCTGATCTTACTTCCGTAAAAAGAGGTCCGCCCTGATTATTATAGGAATCACTGCGATCAAGGATCACAGCTACTTTCAGATTAGCTAAAGCTGCGGCAATCTCTTCGGCCGGGAAAGGACGAAAAACACGAATCTTTAGCAAGCCAACCTTTTGCCCCTTCTCTCTCAACTCATCAACAACTGCTTTGGTTGTCCCACAAGTCGATCCCAGGGCAACAATGGCTACTTCCGCATCATCAAGCTTATAGCCTTCGATCAAACCGTATTCTCGCCCATAAAGCTTGCCAAATTCCTTGCCAACTTCTTCGATTACGCTCTTGGCATTACGCATTGCTTCTACAATAGGCATTTTATGCTCAAAGTAATAATCTTGTAAATCCAACGAACCGAGGGTAACCGGGTTCTTTAAGTCCAAAACAGTATTGACCCCTTTATATTCCCCCACATACTTTTTAACTTCGGCGTCTTCAAGGGTTTCAATCTTTTCCATACAGTGGGAAATAATAAAGCCATCAGTGGTAGCCATGGCTGGCAACAGAACTCTCTTATCTTCGGCAATTTTCATACACTGTAGAATATTATCATAAGCTTCTTGGGCATTTTCAGAAAAAATCTGGATCCAAGCAAAATCACGCACTGCCATAGTATCACTATGGTCACAGTGAATGTTAATTGGTCCGGAAAGTGCCCTGTTTACCTCGCAAAGAACAATTGGTAAGCGCAGAGCAGAAGCAATCGGTAAAATTTCTGACATTAACTGCAAACCTTGTGAAGAAGTGCCGGTCATGACCCGAGCCCCTGCTGCTGAAGCACCAACACAAGCACTCATAGCTGAGTGTTCCGATTCAACCGCCACAAATTCAGTATCAACCAAACCGTCAGCTACAAACTTAGCAAAAAGCATCACTACTTCAGTAGCCGGAGTAATCGGATAAGCAGCCACCACATCAGGATTGATCTGGCGCATGGCCTCAGACATAGCTTCATTTCCGGTTCTAGCAATTATTGGCATCGTTTATCTCCTCTCCGCTTCCATCGTTATCGCTTTGGGCTCTTTGACTGGACATTCGTGGGCACAGATTCCACAACCTTTACACAGATTATAGTCAAAACCGACCACCTTTTTGTTTTCATCCAACAAAACCGCACAATCAGGACAATTAACCCAACAAAAAAGACAATTGATACATTTTTCCGGATGAAAAACCGGTTTTTCCGAGCGCCAGTCTCCAGTTTTAAATTCCTTAGCAGTGCCTGCCTGTACAGCATCACCATGCATCAGTTCTTTCCAACCCATGTTTTTTTTCATGCTTATTGCTCCCCTTTAACGTTTTCATAGGCAGATTTTATCGCTGCCATGTTGCCTTCAACTACTTCCGGTTTATGAGCGAATTTCTTTTTAAGTTTACCTTCGGTATCTTTGATCATCTGGTCAAAATCAAGTAAGCCGGAAACTTTAACTAAGGCACCTAGCATCGGAGTGTTAGGAATATCACGACCAACCTTTTCTAAAGAAATGGCCGAAGCATCAACAGTATAGACCTTGGAGTCTTTTAAGTTAATTTCTTTTCTAATCTCTGCGGGGGTTTTTGAGGTGTTAACAATCAGACAGCCATCCTTGGGCAAGCCTTGGGCAACATTAACTGTGGCCATTAAGGTCGGATCAAGCACTACCACAATCTGTGGACTGGTAATGCCGCAATGAATCGTGATTGGCTCATCGGATAAACGGTTAAAGGATTGTACCGGGGCCCCCATTCTTTCCGGACCGTATTCCGGAAAAGCCTGAATATACTTACCAAGGGCTAAGGCAGCGTCACCAAAAAGCAGTGAAGCTGTTTTCGCTCCCTGCCCTCCCCGACCGTGCCAACGAATCTCAATTATCTTTGCCATCACATCCTCCTAACTAAGTTATAAATTTGCCAATTTTCGAAAAAGCTATCTTATCAAAAATTAGACCAAAGATCAATAAGCCCAAAACCGGCACCAGCGTACCAACAAAGGCTAATGGTCGAGAAACCTGGTAATTTTTCCTCACCGCAATAGCCCAAAGCCCATAAACATAAAGGACCATGAGGAAATAGAAAAAGTTATAGCCCACTCGGAAAAGCTCAAAAGAGAGTGCCCCTCGCTTGGTTATGATCATCAACAAAAAAACAATTATCAAAGGCAAAAGCACCGCACTGCTATAAAAGGTGCTTTGAATCATCCGGTTTAAACTCCCCTTTTTACCCAGCACACTGTATATATAGTGTAAAACCAGAGCAACCAGATAAAGAGCCACAAAAAAGCCAGAAACAAACACACCCCCTAGGATAAGAAGAATTAGCATAAAGAAGACCAGCATTAAGGTCAGCAGCACCGGCAAAACAACTAAGAGACCAAAGCCTTTAATGTCGGAAATTAAGGGACTGCCCAAAGCAATCAGCTGAGTAATAAAAACCATCACCGTGGCAAAAAAGGTTACTAACCAAGCCGTGATCAACAAAAAAGTCAACGCATCAGCCCGCCAACTTTCTTCTTTTAATTTTGTGTAAAAGTAGATGGGGCGAATCATAATAGTCCACCATGTAGACAGATAAGTCTGCAACATTTTCATACTTCACGCCTCCCTTCAAACGCTTTAGACAACGTAGCCTCATCAGCATAGTCCATGTCAGCTCCAATCGGCAATCCATAAGCAACTCGAGTAAGTTTGATACCCAAAGGCTTAATCAACTTCGTCAGATAAATATTAGTTGCTTCGCCTTCCGTGGTTGGGCTTAAGGCTAAAACTATCTCTTTAAAATTTTCTCTTTGTAGCCGCTTCATTAGTTCCAAAATGCGTAAATTTTCCGGACCTAAGTCATCCAGAGGTGAAATCATACCGCCCAAGACATGGTATTTACCCTTAAACTCGCGGGAGCGCTCAATGGCCATCAGATCTTTTGGCTCTGCCACTACACACAGAACCTCTTGATCACGGCTTTCATTGGTACAGATCTCGCAGGGGTTAACATCGGTAATATTAAAACAAGAGGAACAATACTTTAGATTGTCTTTAGCGGCTATCATTGCCTGCGCCAGACGATGGACATCATCTCTAGAGCTGCGCAGGATATAGAAAGCCAACCGCTGGGCTGATTTAGGACCAATCCCAGGCAGGCGTTGGAGCTCATCAATTAAATTTCTTAAAGTTTCAGCGTACATAGTTTAGATCATCAGGAAATCAGAGTATCAGAACTAGAATATCAGAAAAACAGAACATTAGAAAATCAGGGTGGAATAACAGAAGATTCTGATACTCTGTTTCTCTGATCCCTCTGACAACCTGGTTCTGATATCCTGATACACTGATATTCTACTCTAGAACATTCCCGGCAAATTCAGTCCCCCAGTTGCTCCCTTCAATTTCTTCGCAGCATCATCCTTAGCCTTTTTAAGGGCCTTGTTAACTGTCTTAGTAATTTCTTCTTGCAAATTAGCTACCTTATTGGGATCAACCATTCTAGGATCTAAAGAAATTTCCTTAATATCCATCTCACCACTAACTTTAACTGTCACCCCGTTGCCAAACTCATCATAAACTGCCATGGCGAGTTCTTTTTTAATGTCCTTAAGTTTCTTCTGCATATCCCTCGCCATTTTCATCATATCGCCCATGTTACCAAAGATCATTGTACAATCCTCCCTTCAAAAAAATCTGCGACCATGTTGGCTGAAATAGCCGGAGCAGCAACAGTAGCCCCAGCCTCCGCAATTATGCACTCAATAGGGATCTTCTCACCAATACTCTCCCTGATAGCCTCTTCTACTGACTCTTTATTTTTACGATCTTCCAATCTTTCTTTATGAAAGGCATAGCCTTTTTTAAAAGTTATCACCAACTTACCTTTTTCATTAACTTCCCTGGGTTCCCCTTCGTGCAGAGAAACATAGCCAAAGATGCTCTTCTTTTTAACACTCTCGAGGATATCGTTCCAGTGCAATTTGATCTTGGTCATTGGGTTTTGGCTGTGGATGCCAGTATTGATGCTGGAAATTGGCTGTGGAGAGTGGTCTTCCAACTTTTGTTTCTCATTTCCAACTTCTATACCAGCATCCAGACCCTTAACCTTACTTCTAACTTCAAGTAACTCTAGGAGCGCAACCTCAAGGACAAGTCGCGCATGAGGGTGCCACTTCATATCCAACTCTGCGCGAGATAAAGACTGAATAGCCTCTTTAATATTATCGAGAGTGAACTGTTTGGCTTGGCCATGTAATCTTTCCAGATAATCAGCCGTTAATTCCAACACTTCACCGGAGCCAACCTTAACATGAAGGAGGTGGCGAAAATGTGAAATAAGGTCTCTGGTTACTTGAGATGTTGAGCGCCCTTCTTCTAAACCTTTTTCAACCAGACCCAACACTTTAGCGATATCCCCGTTCGCGATGCCTTCAGCAAAAGCAAACAAAAGCTCTTCATCGGCAGTGCCCAGCATTAAAACAACATTGTCGTAAGATATTTTATGACCGGCAAAAGAGACCAATTGGTCTAACAATGAAACCGCATCCCTCATACAGCCCTCTGCTACTCGGCTGATCAGGTTAAGGGCTTTGGGTTCAATCTCAAAGCCTTCCTTTTCGGCAACTTTACTAAGATGGGCTTCGATTTCCGCTAATTTGATCCGACCAAAATCCAATCTTTGACAGCGGGAAATAATAGTTAAAGGAACTTTCTGCAGTTCGGTGGTAGCTAAAACAAAAATCGTGTGTGATGGAGGCTCTTCCAAAGTTTTCAATAAGGCATTAAAGGCTTCTGGAGTTAACATGTGAACTTCGTCAATAATGTAAACCTTGTAACGGCCTTCGACCGGGGCATAGCGAACCTTTTCTCGCAGTTCCCTAATTTGATCAATCCCACGATTGGAAGCCGCGTCAATTTCATAAACATTAACCGAATGGCCATCACGGGTCTTAACACAGCTCTGACAAGTCCCGCAAGGATTTTCTGTCGGACCGTTTTCGCAATTCAAGGCTTTCGCCAAGATTCTAGCTGTTGAGGTTTTGCCTGTACCACGCGGACCGGAGAACATGTAAGCATGGGCTAAGCGATTATTCTTAATGGCATTTCTTAAGGTCTGCACAATGGCTGGTTGACCAACCAGTTCAGCAAAATCCTGCGAGCGCCATTTACGATAAAGTGAAATGTATGACATGGTGTGAACAGTAATTTTAGCATATTCCTAGTACGGGGTAAATCATCAGTCTTGTCCAATGCAAGATGTCCCTGAAATAAGGGGCGTTTCCAGCGCGAAATGTCCCTGAAACGGTAAAAGATGTCATTATTTG
>MEUC01000050.1 GCA_001771545.1 candidate division WOR-1 bacterium RIFOXYB2_FULL_42_35
GCAACATACTAGAAGCTTTACAATTAGCCGTTCAAGGATTGCCCCGCCTCCCCAACGCTACCCCAGCCTAAAAAATAATACCTAAATAGTTACAAACAAATACAAAATTGGGTCAAAACGGTTAAAGGGCTGGGATTATTCCAGTGCCGGTGGGTATTTTGTGACCATTTGCACCTATAATCGGGTCGGTTATTTTGGGGCTGTGGCGGATGGAAAAATGAAATTATCACCCATTGGCGAAATTGTTTGGGATGAATGGTATAAAACCGAACAGGTCAGGCCAAATGTTAAATTGGACGGATTTGTTGTTATGCCCAACCATTTGCATGGGATTATTATGATAACCAATAGGATGGAAACCAAAATGGTGGAACCCAATCTGGTGGAAAAAAATATGGTGGAACCCGATCTGGTGGAAACCAATCTGGGTATGGTGGAATCTAATATGGGGCTGGTGGAATCGCCCCGTCGGGGCGATTCCACAGAAGAAAAAATAAAATCCACAGAAGAAAAATTAAAATCCACCACATTAAAACCAAATTCATTGGGTTCCATTATTTGCCAATTTAAATCCATATGCACCAAACGGATTTGGGCGGCCGGGTTTAATGATTTTGCCTGGCAGAGTAGATTTTACGAACACATCATCCGTGACGACGGGTCATTAAACCGCATCAGACAAGATATTGCCAATAACCCAATAAAATGGGAATTGGATAGGAATAACCCTGGTCAGGTTGTATTGGTAAACAAAAAAAGGGATAATAATATAATAAAGGAAGATATTGAGGTGACAAAAATATGATCAACCAAGCTAAAATCGAGAAAGCAGTCAAAGATATTCTTAAGGCCATTGGTGAAGATCCCAGTCGTGCTGGTTTAAAAGATACACCCAAGCGTGTGGCACGCATGTATGCAGAAATATTTGCTGGTTTAAGCCAGGATCCGGGCAAAGAAATCTCTGTTTTCCATGAAGAAGACCACGAAGAGATGGTGATGGTCAAAAATATTCCCTTTTATTCTATGTGCGAACACCATCTAGTGCCGTTTATTGGCAAGGCTCATGTGGTTTATATTCCGACCAAGGGTAAAGTAACCGGCCTATCTAAATTAGTTCGGGTGGTTGATGGTTTTGCCAAGCGCCCTCAAGTGCAAGAACGATTAACCAGCCAGATTGCCAATTGTTTAATGGAACGCTTAAACCCGCGTGGTGTCTTTGTTATTATCGAAGCAGAGCATCTTTGTATGTCCATGCGCGGGGTAAGAAAACCAGGCTCAGTTACTACCACCTCAGCTGTCCGCGGAGTCTTTCAAAAGAACGCTAAAACCAGAACAGAAGCCTTAACCTTAATTAAATCTTAGTTGGAGGGGATATCATGGTCAAAATCGGCATTATTGGTGGTTCCGGTTTGGATGATCCGCAAATTCTTCAAGATCCTCAAATCAAGGAAGTAGACAATAAATTCGGTCAACCTTCATCAAGTTTAACCTGTGGCAAAATTGACGGAGTAGAAGTTGTTATTTTGGCTCGTCATGGTAAAGACCATGGTATCATGCCAACTAAAGTTAACTTCTTGGCCAATGTTTATGCGTTAAAAGAAGCAGGCTGTACCCATATTTTGGCAGCTACAGCAGTTGGTTCGCTACGAGAAGAAATTAGACCTGGTAATTTGGTTTTTCCTTCTCAGTTTATAGATTTTACCAGACACAGAAATTTGACCTATTTCCACGATAAAGTTGTCCACACGCCAATGAGCGATCCTTATGACCAAAATTTAACTGCTATCCTGTGCCAAGCCTGTGATGAATTGGGTTATGAATATAATCGTGATGTTTGCGTCGTAACAATTGAAGGCCCAAGGTTTTCTACCAGGTCTGAAAGTCATATGTTTCGGGCTTGGGGTGCTGATATTATTAATATGTCCAGTTGTCCGGAAGTGATTCTAGCCAACGAGCTGGGGATTCCTTATCAGAATATTGCCATGTCCACCGATTATGATTGCTGGAAAGAAGATGAGGCGCCGGTAACTTATGAAATGGTGATGGAGCGGATGAAGCAAAATGCCGGTAAAGTTAAAAATTTGTTGATCAAAACTGTGGGGAGGATTAAGTAATGCCAATTAAATCAAGAATTAGAACAGTGCCTCACTGGCCCAAAGAAGGGATTATGTTTCGTGATATTACCACTCTACTGCAAGATCCTGTTGGTCTTCAACTTTGTCTTGATGATTTTTTTAAACGATATAAAGGCAAAGAGATAGATGTGGTTGTGGGCATTGATTCTCGTGGGTTTATTATGGGTGGAGCCATCGCTTATTTGTTGGGCAAAGGTTTTGTCCCGGTTCGTAAAAAAGGTAAGCTCCCTGCGGAAACAGAAAGAGAAGAATATTCCCTTGAGTACGGAACAGATATTGTCGAAATACATAAAGATGCTATTTCCAAAGGGCAAAAAGTTCTGATTATTGATGATTTAATTGCCACTGGCGGCACAGCCATGGCAGCAGCCAAGTTGGTAAAAAAACTTCACGGAGAAATTGTTGAGCTGGCCTTTATTGTTGACCTGCCGGATCTGGGCGGCAGAAAAAAACTGGAGGCTGCCGGTTACTCTGTCTATGCTCAAACAGAGTTTGAAGGCGAATGAGAGTCGGCAATAAAAACTTCCGCACGGTTTGGCTGCAAGGTTCCTCTGTCTTTTTGATAGAACAAAATCTCCTCCCTTTTGATTTTAAAATCTTTGAATCCAAGTCTTATCAAGAAACTTGTCGAGCGATTAAAACCATGATTGTGCGTGGGGCGGGGGCGATTGGCGCCACGGCTGGGTTTGCCATGGCTCAGGCCTTTCTCGAAGCCCCAGAAAAAGAGCTCTGGTCATTTGTTGAGCAAGCTAAAAAAGAGATTGAAGCCGCCAGGCCAACGGCTCAGAACCTATTTTTTGCGGTCAATCGAGTCTATGAAGTAGCCAAGCAAGCCAGCGAGTCGAAGCAATCTGCAGTTGCTGAAGCGCAAAAAATTGCGGATGAGGATGCTGAGAATTGTCGCAAAATTGGTGAATTTGGCAGTCAATTAATCCAGGATGGCAGTAATATTGAAACTCATTGTAATGCCGGCTGGTTAGCCTTTGTGGATTATGGTTCAGCTTTATCTCCTGTATATGCGGCTAAGAAAAAAGGTCAGAAAATCTTTGTTTATATTGATGAAACCAGACCAAGGGGGCAGGGTGCCAGACTAACTGCCTGGGAACTTAAGAACGAAAATGTTCCTCATACTATTATTTCCGATAATGCCGGGGCACATCTTATGTCTCATGGTAAAGTCGATTTGATGATTGTGGGAGCTGATCGAATTGCGGCCAATGGTGATGTGGCCAATAAGATCGGGACCTTAGAAAAAGCTATTTGTGCCAAAGAGTATGGTGTTCCTTTTTATGTGGCTGCACCAACTTCGACTTTTGATTTAAATTGTAAGAGCGGCAAAGATATTCCGATTGAAGAGAGATCTCAAGATGAGGTTCTATATCAATCTGGGATCACTGATGATAAACGAATAGAAAAGATTCTAGTTTGTTCCCCTGGTTCTCCTGCCATTAATCCCGCCTTTGATGTAACTCCGGCTAAGTATATTGCTGGAATTATTACGGAGAAGGGGATTATTGAGGCTTCAGAAAGTAATATTAAGAAGCTGTTTTAGTTTGTCTTTCCTGCTCCAAAAACTGCTCTTCGTTCTCAAAAACAGGAATAATTTTAACTTTTGCATCTTTGAAGCGTCTGATGTTCTTTATGTAATAGTTAAAGAAGATTGACATGTAATTAGTATTGCTAGCTTTGCTGTAGTCTAATCCCAAGGTTTGGCAGGTTTCTTTTAAGGCTTCTTCTGTTTCTGCCTCTAACTCAATAAATTCGCCAATAAACGGTAGTTTATCCAAACAAACAAGAGTTTTGCCCAGTCTAAAAGTGTGCCTAATTTTTTCTTTTCTGCGAGATTCTTTAAGCCCAATAGCTTTAAGCATGCCGATTAAAATGTCTGGATCGTTTATTTTTATTTCTGTCTCTTGTCTAACCTTGGCTTTAGACTCGGACTCAACAGTTTGTTTAAAGGTGATAATGCCGGCTTCGTTTAGTTTCCTGATGCGCAGCTCTTTACCCTCAAGTTTAAGATAGGTATCAGACTCTTTTTCTATGCCCAGATCTTCTGCCCCGAGTTCTTTTAGCTTGGTGATCATCTCTTCCTTGTTATTTAAGCGAAACTTTACTTCTTGTTCTATTTTGGTTGTTTGTGACATGGTTTAATTTATACCATAGGGGGAGGGGTTTCACAAGGAGGAGACAAAAAGAGGCTGCGTGTTATGGTCTCAGTTGCCTTGTGGTTATTTCCAGGCCGGTTAATTTTAGTCTGATATTTTCTTTTGAGTAACTGTTCAAGTAATCGTACGGTTCATTATTTATAAAGCGATTGTTTGTAAAGGAAAAGGTTATAGCTGTTGTTTCTCCCGGTTCAATATTTGTCGCTACATCGGTTAATTTTGTTTTAAATAAAGCTTCGCCAAAAGAATTATTGGCGATTAGCATTCCTCTCCAGGCAGAAATCGTATTTGCGGAAGTGTTTTTTAGAAACAGGGTCAGATCAGCTTGTTGTGAGAATCTATTTTTATCATTGTCGATAGGGAGCAATTCGATCTGAAAATCCATTAAGGTTAAATCGGTCCTTTTCACTTTTGTTTTTGTTCTAACGAACCAGCCGTCTGCCGATTTTTGCAGGGTCAGCCTCTTCCTGTATTTGATATCAACAATCGCTTGGGTGGTTTCCTGGCTGGTTTGGATAGCTATTACTTCAATTGAGTGTGGGGAATATTTTTGTATTTTATAGTAGCTATTGATTGCTGTTCCAATTTCTTTGTTATCATCTTCTCCAATAGCAGCTGGAGATAGAAGGGGTGCAAATAAAAAGGTTGCCAGCATAAAGGCTGCGAGTGTTTTTTTCACGGGCTTGTTCCTTCACAAAAAAAATGGTGCGCGCTACTGGGTTCGAACCAGTGACCCCATGCCTGTCAAGCATGTACTCTAACCAACTGAGCTAAGCGCGCATTAAACAACAATTTCTTCCGGCTTAAACCAGAGTTTAATTTCCTTTTCCGCCTCTTCAATGGTTGCCGAACAGTGTAAGACATTTTCAAATAAACCGGCAGTGGTTAAACGACCAAATTGACCACGAATACTGGTGGGATCGGCTTCTTCGGGATTGGTTGTGCCGGCAAGGGCACGGACCTTGGCAATGGCATCCTTACCACGATAAACCAGAGCCATGACCCGTTTATAACCTTTGCCATGGAGTTCCCCACGAATATATTTAATGACATCTTCAAAAAATGGTTTATCTTTGAGATGTTCGTAGTGCTTTCTGGCTAATTCGTCTGATACCCTCATCATCTTGGCGGCCACAATGCTTAACCTGGCTTCAGATAGCCGGGTCAAAATATTTCCGGTCAAAGACTTCTTTATGCCGTCGGGTTTGATAATAACTAACGTTTGTTCCATTTTTTTTCTCCAAATGCACAAAGCTTACGAATAAGGTGGCATCCAGATTTGAACTGGAGTACGCGGTTTTGCAGACCGCTACCTAACCACTCGGCCATGCCACCGTGCGAAGCACCCTGTGCCTAATCCTGTTCCTTTCAAAAAGCGGGAGACGAGGTTCGAACTCGCGACCTTCTGCTTGGGAAGCAGATGCTCTACCAACTGAGCTACTCCCGCATATCAACTATTGATTGCCTTCACTCTTAAGAACAATCTTAAGTTTGGTTGTGGCTTCTTTGCAGATGCGACTGACCTGAGATTCGGATAAACTAATATCTTTGCCAATTTCTTTAAAGGTCTTGTCTTCTTTATAATAGCCGTTAATAACCGCTTTCTCTTTGTCGTCCAGTACCTGCATGGCAGTTTCCAAGTGCAGAGCCCGATCAACTTCTTCATGAACTATTGATTTATTATTAAAAGCCATGTAAACATCAGCAGCTGAAGAGACAAACTCATAAATTCCTGCCACCGGATCGCCGCCGCGCTTGCGTAAATAATCTTGCATTGAACCCTTGAGCCTGACCGAAACATAAGACCAGAGCTCACCTTTTCTTGGATCCCAGCTCTTTAAACAGTCCATAAAAGCCATCTTGGCTTCAGAAGCCAGGTCATCAGCCTCGTGACTGGCAATATGTTTGGGCAAGGAAGAGATATACCAGCGAACTGTTGAATTAATCTGGTTCTGATATTTTTCTAAAGTCTCTGACGAGTGTTTTAAAAACTCTTCCCGCAGTATTCTCAGGATTCTGTCTTCAACTTCTTTTCTACTTGTCATATTACCCTGGCCTGTCCGCCGAAGTCCGCCGTAGGCGGACGAAGGCGGATCATATAAATCTCTTGGCTAGTTTGCTCAACATTTCTTTAAAGCGGTCCTTTTTTAACTCACGATTAAATCTTTGCGACATGTTTTGAGCAAAATTCCAGGAAGCCCTTAAAACTGGCGCTATTCCTGTTGGAGGGGCCTCGGAAACTTTCCCCCCAAGTGTTTTAAGTTTTCTAAGTTCTTTATCCGATATTCTCTTGATTTCCATAATTGTTCCTCAAGTAAATATTAGTAATAGCCAAAGCCTGACGCCGTAATTCGGGATTATTAAGGATTGAATTTCCCAAGGTGCTGATCATGCCGGCATAACCCGGGCTTAAGCTAAAGGTCTGACCATATTCCGTTTCCAGGACAGCGTTGACCATTAAATCTGCCAATTCTTTAGCGGTTAGGTTAGGGTGCATAGTTCTGGTTAGTTTTTCTTTGAACAGATTTAAATTTGGCACGTGTCAATTATACTATTTTCGGCCTCTATTTGTAAACCTTACTCCGACGAGATCATGCCGATGCTTTGGACCTTAACCTGCGGCACAACTTCATTGTAAGAGAGGATAGCAAGGTCAGGGAAACTTCTTTCAATAAAACGTTTAAAATGTGGTCGCAGGCGAGGAGAACAAAGAATCACAGGCTTTAATTTCATCCGTTTAAAGTTTTGGGCGTGTCCGGAAATTTGTACCAGGATCTTTTCTCCAACGGCCGGATCAACGGCTAAGAAAGAACCGTATTCCGATTGATGAATAGCTCCAATCAAGGTCTCTTCCAGGGCAGGGTCAATTGTAACTACAGTAATAACGCTTTCTTTGTCGGTATATTGTTCGCAAATCTGCCGGGCCAGTGATTGTCTAACGTATTCGGCCAAAATATTAATGTCACGAGACAGATGAGCGTAATCTGCCAGCCTTTCTAAGATAGTAGAAAGATCACGGATAGAAACCCTTTCCCTAACCAGTAATTGCAAGACTTTGTGGACTTGTCCCAGAGAAAGTAGGTCTGGTATCAGTTCACGAACAATTGCCGCATTGTTATTTTTAACCAGCTCAATTAGTGATTGAACGTTTTGTCTGGTCATGATTTCATCGGCATAGCGTTTGATGATTTCACTAAAGTGTTCCGCAATCACGTCAACAGGGGACTTGACTTCAATACCTAGCTTTTGTAATTGTTCTAAATGTTCGTCAGGGACCCAGGTTACCGGTTCCCCGCCCAAGGGATGTTTTGTTCCTGTTCCTGTCATCTTCTTCGCTCTAATTTGAGCCAGGGGTAGTTCTACTAAGAGGTGGCCCATCTTCACTTCGCCGACAGAAACTTTAGTCCCTCTGATTTCAGCGACATATTCATCAGGGGGGAGGCTTAAGTCATCCATTACCCGAACACCCGGGATAACAAAACCCAACTCCTGGCCAATGTTATAACGGATCAAAGTAATTCGCTCAAGTAGTTGGCCTTTTTGGGCTGGGTCAATTAGGGGAATTAAGTTTCTACCGGCTTTTAACGATAAAGGATCAAGCCCTAGAGTACCCAAAATACTTTCCGGTTTTTTTAAGACATCCTTGGCGGAAACTTCTTCTGAGACTACACCGGCTTCCTCTGCTGCAGACTGCAGGCGTAACAAGACCATGGCAATTACCCCGGTAAAGAAGGCCATAATTAGAAAAGGAACTGTGGGGATGCCCGGGATCATGGCGAAAACCCCTAGGATAATGCAGACCATGGCAAAGGCCCTGGGCTGTGAAAAAAGTTGAGTAGCAAGATCATGACCTAAACTTTCTTCGGTAGCTGATTTTGTAATAACAAGACCTGTGCCAATAGAAATAATCAGTCCTGTTAACTGAGCAATGATCCCGGCACCAACGGTAAGTAGAGTATAGGCAGAAAGGGCTTCCATAACACCCATGCCGCGTTGCAGCCAGCCGATTAAAAGACCACCGATAATATTTACCAGCACGATGATAATCCCGGCAATGGAATCTCCCCGGACAAACTTATTGGCACCATCCATGGAGCCAAAGAAAGTGGATTCCCGCTCAATTTTTCTACGACGGGTTTTGGCCTGGTTAGCATCGATCATGCCAGCGTTAAGATCCGCATCAATTGACATCTGTTTACCTGGCATGGCGTCTAAGGTGAAGCGGGCAGAGACCTCGGCGACTCGCTCAGAACCCTTGGTGATAACAACAAAGTTTACAATGGTGATAATGATAAAGATGATGATACCAACAATGTAATTTCCTCCGACCACAAAAGCGCCAAAAGCCCCGATGACATCTCCGGCAAAACCATAGCTTAAAATTGCCCTGGAGGCGGCAACGTTTAAAGCCAGACGGAGCACAGTGATCATTAAAAGGACAGAAGGAAAAGAAGCAAACTCAAGCGGTTCTTTTAAAAATATAGAGACAAGCAAAATGATTAACGACAGAGCAATGCTAAGTGTCAGTAAGATGTCCAAAAGAAAGGTTGGCAGAGGGACGATCATCAGGGAAATGACAACCATCAAGACAACGGCCACCATAAAATCTGACAGAGAAAACAGATTTTTCAGGTTTTTCATTTCAAATAACGGTACAGCCATAGTTTTAATTTCCAATGACAAATGACCAATGACCAATTAAGGATTTTATTCTTATAACAATTCCTTCCTTTGTCATCTTTAATTTGCTAACTTGTCATTCCTGCCAATTATACCCCTCAACGAGGTTTTAGTGCAATCGATGCTTTTTGTCTGGACAGGCGGTCTTTTTTGATTTTATAAACATAGGCCAGAGTTTCTGCCACGGCTTTATATAGTTCTGCCGGGATTTCTTGATTGACCCTAGTAGTGCGAAAAATAGAACGGGCCAAGGGCTCGTTTTCCACGATGGAAATCTCATGAGCTTCGGCAATGCGGCGGATCTCTTCGGCAACCTTTCTCTCGCCTTTAGCCAGCAAGAGTGGCGCAATCATCTCGCCCGGTTTGTATTTTAAGGCCACGGCAATGTGGGTTGGGTTAGTAACAACCACATCAGCCTGGGGGACAGAGCCCATCATTCTTTGTTGGGCCGTTTGTCTTTGCATGTCCCTGATCCGCTGTTTAACGAGTGGGTCTCCTTCCAGACGTTTATATTCTTCTTTAACTTCTTGTTTGGTCATCTTAAGGTTTTTTATGTATTCCCAACGCTTATAGAAATAATCAAGAATAGCTACGGCGATGTAAAAAATACCAACCCGAATGGCAATCTTATATGCCAGCCCGCCACCCAGAGCAATAATATTCCAGGGGTGGGTTTGGATTAAAATAATGATAAAGGGCAGATCATCTTTAATTGCGTACCAGGAAATATAGAAGACAATAAGAATTTTTATTAATGATTTGACTAATTCAACCAAGCCCTGCATACCAAACATTTTCTTGAGGCCTTGGAGGGGATTGAGCTTGTCGAATTTGGGGCTTAAGGGATCAGCGGAGAAGACAAAACCTGTTTGCAGGGCTTCGGCAATAAAGGTGGCAGTGAAGACCACGGCAAAGATCGGGAGCAATACCGTACCTAATGCGCGTAGGGCGAGAATCAAGACATAGGCAGCCAAGGAGAGACTAAAGTTTTTGGCTTCCGGAATGAGCAAGAGGATGACTGTAACGGTTTCTGTTAAGTTGATCCAGATTCTTGCCCCAAAGTATTTAAGCATTGAATATGAGAGCAGCAAAACAATTGCCACCGTAATCTCTTTGCTCTTGGCAATTTGTCCCTTTTTCCTGGCTTCGCGCAA
Source organism: candidate division WOR-1 bacterium RIFOXYB2_FULL_42_35 (assembly GCA_001771545.1). GTDB lineage: Bacteria > Margulisbacteria > WOR-1 > O2-12-FULL-45-9 > O2-12-FULL-45-9 > XYD2-FULL-41-8. The sequence goes on from MEUC01000050.1 coordinate 10,135, forward strand.
GCGATGCGGGGTAGGTTCCTCAGATTTATCTCCGCTACTTTCTCCCAAAACTATTCCTCCTCAATTATTTCAAAATATTAATTAAAAGGGCTGCCTGCACAGTCATAAATTCCATTAGTTTTGTGATGTGATTAAGAATAAAGGGTAAGGCCAACATTATACCAAACATTCCCAATAAGGGTTTTACTTGGAAACCCAACATAAAGACGTTAACTTGCGGAGCAACGCGCGAAACAATGCCAAAAGTAAAGTCAGAGAGAAAAATTAAGATAATAGCCGGGGCAGCTAATCTTATGGCTGTTTCCCACATATTAGTGCCTAAACTAATGAACAGTTCAACCAGGTGAGGGGAAGTAAAATTTGCTATCTTACCAGCAGGAATAACACTGAAAGTCTGATTTAGAGACGAAAAAAGCAAGTGGAGACCGTCTGCCCCGATAAAAATAAAGATGGCCAGCCAAAAGCACAATCTGCCGACTATAGAAATTACCGCTCCAAAGGTTGGATCAAGGGCAGTGGCCACAGAAAGGCCCATCTGCATATCAATGATTTCCCCGCCGGCTTGAATGCCAATAAAAATAATGTTGCATAAAAAACCAATCGCAAAACCAAAAGCCACTTCAAAGATTAAGGTGCCCAGAAAAAGAGGCAAAGTTGCCGGTAGTGATTGGTAAACAGGCACTACAAACCAGAGCACCAGGCTGATCCAGATGGCCAGCGCGCTTTTGATCATAAAGGGGATACTCTTGGAATTCAAGATTGGGGCCTGGATAAAAATGCCCGCAATTCTTGCCAGGATGAGAAAAAAAACGGTTAATTGCGGGGTTGAAATTATCATCTTACCAAGGCTGGAATCATACTCCATAAGCTAGTAGTAAAATCCACCAAAAGGGAGATGATCCAGGGAGACATCAAGGCAACCATTGCTAAAACCGCAATAACTTTAGGCACAAAGGTTAAGGTTTGTTCTTGGATTTGGGTAACTGCTTGAAAAAGACTGACCATAAACCCAACTATAAGACCCACGCCAACAATTGGTAGTGAGACCATAAAAAGGGTAATGATACCCTGGGTTAATATTTGGACTGCAAAGTCTTGATTCATAGTTTACCTAAAACTCATTAGTAGGCCCCTGGTGATCAAATTCCAGCCGTCAACCAGTACGAATAATAAGATTTTAAAAGGCAAAGAAACCATTACCGGGGAAAGCATGAACATACCTAGCGAAAGCAAAATATTGGAAACGGTTAAATCAACAATCAAAAAAGGAATAAACAAAATAAAACCGATTTGGAAAGCAGTTTTTAGTTCCGAGATCATGTAAGCAGGAACCAAGACATAAAAAGGAACCTCATCAACTGTTTTAGGTTTGGTGATGTGTGAAAACTGGATAAAAAGGGATAAATCTTTTTCCCTGGTTTGTTTTAGCATGAATTTTTGCAGAGGCTTTAAGCCTGTTTCAATAGCCTTCATTTGGGTTAGCTTGCCTTGGTTGTAAGGGATTACTGCAGTAGAGTTGACTTCGTCCCAGACAGGGGTCATGACAAAGACAGTCATAAAAATAGCTAGGCCAACAATTACTGTGGCTGGGGGTACCTGTTGAGTTCCGACCGCTGTTTTTATCAGAGAGAGAACAATTACTATTCTTAAAAAAGAAGTTACTGAGATCAGAAAAAATGGGGCTAATGAGATAAGAGCTAGAGAAAAAATCAATTGGATGCTATTGCTGAATTGAGGAGCAGCCATTAAAGCGCCGAAGTCTAATTGGGCATTTAAAGGGGTGTTGGCTGCGGCAAGAGCAGCAAAAGGAAGCAAGGCCAAAATAGCTAGGATTAAAAAGGCTTTCTTATTCATTTGTGGGTAAACTTTCTTTGGCAAGTTTATCTATCTTGGTGACGTTTTTATTGCTTACCGCCATTAACCAGGCTTCTTGGCCAACCTGGATAACGTAGGCGCTGACCTGTGGAGCCAAATGGACCCGATCTAAAACCTTGATCATCTGACTTTGAGGATTTACCCTTAGGCGAGGTAAGATATATCTGCCCATAAAAAAGAGCAAACTTAAGATAATCAACAAGGAAAAAAAGACTTGCATTATATAACCAAAGGTTATTATTGGGCCGGATTGTATGGCCAAGGCTTCAATGGTCATCTCATTACCACATTGGTGATTCTTAAACCGTAGTAGTCATCAATTGCCACTACTTCTCCTTGGGCCACTAGCTGACCGCCGACCTTGAGATCTAGTGGTTCTCCAGCCAAGCGGTTTAATTCCACAATTGATCCTTCGGCTAACTCGAGAATATCTTTAAGAGAGAGTTCTGTTTGGCCTAATTCAACCGTGGCCTGAACCGGAATATTGCCTAGCGCTTTTTGTTCCACTTTTTCTCCTTTACCTTCTTCGCTGAATTCCGGAAAATTAACATTCTTTACATCCATTTCTTACTCCTCCTTTTCGGTAATTTCATTTTCTTCGCTAAAATCATCATCGAGAAAGTCATCATCGGTTGTTTCTTCTTCAGTCTCTGCTGATTCTTCGGTTGAGTCTTCTTTTTCCTCTTCACTGTCTAAATCGTCGTCATCATCATCATCACCCAAGAAATCATCTTCGAAATCATCTTCTAAAAAATCATCCTCTGTTTCCATGTTTTCTTCCTCTGTATTCTCAGAGGTTTTTTCATCGGTGTCAATTGGTTCTTCTTCAATTAGCTGATCTTTTGCAGGAGGTTCCGTAGTGGGTGCTAATTTAAGGGTTGGTTCTTCTTCCAGGGGAGGGGGGGTAACCTCAATTCTATCCTCATCTTTAATGCCGGCGATACGGATAGAAATCTTATTATCTTTAATCCCTGGTTGACAGAGCAGCTTCATGATCTTCCCGATTTTTAAGGGAATAGCCGATTTGATGGAACTGTCTAAGGAAATCACGTCCCCATCCTCTAATTGATGAATTTCGTTGGTTGTTAAACTTGTCTGACCCAGGTCGATAATAACCGGCACGGTTATTTTGCTTAGAATCCCAGGATGCAGGCGAGCAAAGTTTAAACGAGGTTCTTTTTGTTTGTATTTGGCTAAGAGATTTTTGATGGTATTACCCAGGTAACCAATCACGATACGACCGGGAGGATTATCAGCTAGAGAAATCTCAGCAGAAAAAGCTACATAAGTTGCAGAAGTATTGATGGACTGGTCAATTACAGTGTCTGGGGAATTGATTTTGCCTGCAGAAGGTGGGGCAAAAACATTTCTAAAAGTGTTGGTGTATTCCGGAAGATATCCTGTGAGGGTGGTGGACAGAACCTCGTTTTCTGCGTCAGTTAGTGCTCGATTGATTAGCTCAAGGTCATGACTGCCCAGGCTGTAATTGATAATTGAGTTGGCTAACAGCAAATCAAAAACAAAATTAACAGTGTCATGAATACCTGGGAGAGTGACTTTTGTCTGGGCTACAGAGCCACTCATCGTGCGCATAAAATTTAAGTAAGTGGTTTGTTCCACGCTAACCGAAAAAAGCTCAACCGACATATTCAAGTCGACCTTAAAGCGCTGCAGCATTTTCTCCATAAAACGGTAATGGATCATTAAGGCCAGCTTGAGATCTTCTGTGGAGAGGCGGTCAAAACCATAAAGGCCGGTTTTAACCCTTTTTACTAAGACTTTTGGTGGTTTATAGGTGGTCCAGTCACCCAAAGCGGGAGTGAGTTTTATATTTCTTTTCTGTCCGGCAATTTCAGGCTTCCCTGTTTGTCTTTCCATAATAAAAAAAAATCAAAAGTTAAAAATCAAAATTTAAAATCAATGCTACGTTATATTATATACAAAATTGTCCTAACCACCAAGCGATTTAATGAACGATGAAATTATATCAGAGGCCAACCGAACCATCGTCAGGTTAGCGCTCATGGCCCGTTGAATTTCTAAAGCATCAATTGATTCTCCCAGATAAAAAACATTGGATTGCTCTAACTGTCCTGTTAAAATTGAGCCGACGTTTCCGCCTACTTCTCGAGGGGTTGCTGGTGCTCCTGAAGCAGTTGTTTCCATGAAAGTTGAGCCATCTGCTTGGACTAATCCATTGGGATTGGTAAAAGAAGTTAAAGCAATGCGATAACCGGTATCTGTGCCACTATAAAGTAACGTTCCTGTGCCACTATTCCAAGAGTAGTCACTAGCATTTCCCAATAGGCCGGTAATAGCGACTAGACTGCCAGAAGAATTAAGTCCATACACCTGATGACCGGCTGCGGTAACAAGGTTGCCACTGGAATTAAGCGAAAATTGTCCAGCTCGAGTGTAGCGAAAAGTCTCTCCATTATCTGCAGAAACAATAAAAAGACCGTTGCCGCTAATAGCCAAATCAATATTATTGGCCGAGGCATATTCCCCGTCAGAAAAATCAACAGAGACATTAGCAACGTTCATGCTGGAGCCCAACTGTTTGGGATTAGTGCCGCCCATTTCGTTGCTGGCTGCAGAGCCTTGGTTGATAACCCTTTCAAAAACTGTTTGAAAAGAAACATCCACCCGCTTATAACCGATAACGTTCATATTGGCAATGTTAGCAGATGATGCTTTGAGGGCTTCGTTGTAGGCTTCGATGGCATTCCGGGCTTGAGACATCATATCAAACATGTTTACTGACCTCCTTAATAGATATTATTTTAATCTCGCTGAGATTTACTTTGGCTTTTTTGAGGGCGATTTCCAACTCTCTCATCTCATCCTCAAGTAACTCTTTGGTTTTTTCTTCTGCTTGAATTTGAATTGAAACCATTCCCGACCTGGCTGTCAGGCTTAAAATTATTTCGCCCAGGTTTTCTGGTTTTAAACTTAATAAAAGTGTGAGCTGGCCTTTTTCTTTGACCAATTTTACCTGGGAGAGAATCTGATCAACAAGGAATTGGAGGTCAATTTTGTTAAGGATTTTTCCCTGCATTTGCATCTGTTGCAAGAGCGGTTGGGCTTCCAGGTTGGGGGTCAGCCAACCGGCTTTGTTTAATAGTTGTTGCAGAAAAACTTTGGTGGCAGTGTTGGAATTGTTATTAGTTAGCTGGCTGATTCCTTGTTGTGTCGCAGTTTGGGTTTGGTTTGTGGTTGATGTGTTGGTCCAGGTTGGTTCTTTTTTGTTTTCCTGGTATTGGTAGACGGATTGGTTTGTGTCACTAAAAACTTCCAGCTGCCGGTTGATTTTATCGGATAAGTTGGGATAAGAGAATAAGCCGTTAAAATTAAAGCCGGCTAAGGGAGAGAAAGTGGCGCCCAGGCGTTTTTTTTCTTCTTCTAACGTCTGTTGGAAGGAGCGGTCTGATTGATTTGAAGCATAGGAAGACTCAAACAGGCTGGTGTCATTTGTTGACGGAATCTGAGGAATTTCTACCTTCACGTTCCCTCCTATAATACTATCGAAAGTTTAGCTAAAAAACTTGCGTACGTCAACAAGCAACCTGCCGCGGGGGAGATTTGAACTCCCATGGTTTTACCCGTACGCCCCTCAAGCGTATGTGTCTGCCAGTTCCACCACCGCGGCCTGTCTCAATAATTTAATTTTAGCAAAGATTACGAATAGCTTCTACTACTTCTTCTAGGTGCATTCCGCGTGAGGCTTTTATAAGAATTCTATCCCCTGGCTTAATTAATTGTCTTAATTTTTTAATCGCAGGTTTTTTAGTGGTGTAATGATAAGTAGCTCCCATATCTTTAGAAAGTTTACCAATAGAAATAAAATGATCAATGTCTAATTGCCGGACTAGTTTGCCGATTCTTTGATGAGCAGCTTTTGTTCTACCCCCAAGTTCGTACATATCACCGAGCACGGCAATTTTTCGGCCTTTTAACCAAGCTAAAACTTTTAAAGCGGCTGTCATTGATTGTGGGCTAGCATTGTAAGTATCGTTAATAATCTTAACCCCATCTGGACGATTGATGACGTCCCAGCGGTTGGTTGAGGGGCGAAATTTTTCCAGGCCGTTTTTGATTGAAGACTTTTTAACTTTTAAAATTTTAGCTACAGCAATGGCAGCCAGGGCATTGTAGATATTGTGTTCTCCAGGAACAGGTAACTTGATCCCAGCTAAGTCTTTAGGCCTAAAATCAGCTTTTTCTAAGATTCCGAATGTCAATATTTTTGAGCTTTTAGTTTTTAGTTTTAAGCTTTCAAAGTGTTCATCATCAGCATTTATCACAGCGTAGTCTTTTTGTGTTTGGCAGCCAAAGATCTCTGCTTTAGCTTTCGCAATATTCCTCTGGCTCTTTAAATGTTCTAAATGGGCTTCGCCAATATTAGTTACCACCGCAATATGGGGTCGAACCATTTTAGCTAGTAGATCAATTTCTCCCAAGCCCTGCATAGCCATTTCAATTACAGCTACTTGATGTTTTTTTGTAAGTTTTAAGAGGGTGAGGGGAACGCCGACTTCATTATTGAAATTTTCTTCGTTTTTGAGGGTTTTCTTCTCTTGAGATAGAATTGAAGCAATCATATCTTTGGTGGTGGTTTTGCCGACGCTGCCGGTTACTCCAACGATGGAAATCTTAAACCTATTTCTATGGTAAGCGGCTAGGTCTTGCAGAGCTTTTAGTCCATCTTTAACATCAAGAACAATGGCTCCTTTAGCTAACGCTTCAGGAATAAAGTCTTGTCCATCAAAGTTAGGGCCTTTGATGGGGATAAATAAGTCGCCAGGTTTAATTGTGCGGGTATCAATTGAAATGGTCGTGATTGTTGAGAACTTCTTGCCGATTAAGCGACCTTCTTTAACCACTCTTAAGATTTCTTTAGGGGTGAACATGAAGTGATTATAACATAAGATTATTAGGATATCAGTGTGTATCAGAGCGAGGACAACAGAAAAGCAGAATATTAGAAGAGCAGAGCAGGAAAACAAAGATTCTGATTCTCTATTTCTCTGATACCCTGACAATCTAGTTCTGATAATCTGACGACCTGGTGTTCTACTTAACTTCCGCTGTTTCTAAAAAGTGCTTATTTGATTTAAATTCTTTTAATCTTTCGATTAATTGCTCTGTCCCATCAGCAGTTTCGTAACTATCCATAATTTTTCTGAGTAGCCAGACTTTTTTCAAGGCTTTGTCTTCCAGTAGTAGTTCTTCTCGACGGGTGCCAGAAAGTTTAATATCAATAGCGGGATAAATTCTCTTATCGGCCAACTTTCTATTGAGATGCAATTCCATGTTGCCAGTGCCCTTAAATTCTTCATAAATAATGTCGTCCATGCGTGAGCCGGTATCAACCAGGGCTGTAGCAACAATGGTTAAACTGCCGCCTTCTTCGATGTTTCTAGCTGCACCAAAAAATCTTTTTGGTCGGTGTAAACAAGTTGGATCAAGACCACCTGAAAGAGTTCTGCCGGAGGGTGGGGTGACCAGGTTATAAGCACGAGCTAAACGAGTGATCGAATCAAGCAAAATAACAACATCTTTACCGGCTTCAACTAAACGTTTACATGATTCCAATAAAAGCTCAGCAATTTTAATGTGGTTTTCAGGTGGTTCATCAAATGTTGAACCAACAACTTCGCCTTTAACAGAGCGTTGCATGTCGGTAACTTCTTCTGGACGTTCATCAACCAAAAGAACTTTGATAATCGTTTCAGGAAAATTTTCCGCAATACTGTTGGCAACGTTTTTTAGAATAGTTGTTTTACCGGCTTTGGGAGGAGAAACAACCATCGCCCGTTGACCCATGCCAATCGGGGCTAACAGATCAATTAAACGAGCAACAATCGGACACTTAGTGTATTCCAGATCATATCGTTTATCGGGGAAAATAGGGGTTAAGATATCAAAAGGGACTCTTTCTCTGGCCATTTCAGGGTCAATGTTATTGATAGCTTCAATTTTGAGTAAACTGTAATATTTTTCGCCTTCTTTGGGTTGCCTAATCTGACCGGAAACTAAATCGCCATTTTGCATATCAAATCTGCGAATTTGTGTTTGTGAAACATAGACATCTTCTCGACTGGGGAGGTAACCGCGTGTGCGAAGAAAACCATAACCTTCTGGTAGGATTTCCAAAACACCTTTGGTGAACAGATTGCCGTTATTTTTTGTTTGTCCTTCCAGAATCCTAAAAACCAGATCGTGTTTTTTTAATGTTCGGTAACCGGGGATACCTAAACCCTTAGCAATTTCGTAAAGCTGCGGCAGTGTTTTTCCTTCTAATTCAACAATATCCATGGTATTTCCTCCTAGTAAAAAATTTCTTGAGATAAAATCTAGAAATTAAACATAAAAAACAGATAATTTGTGAGGCCGTTTTTCAACTTACCCTCATATTATAACGATAATTATTTGTCTTGTCAATAAAAACTTGACATAAAAACTTGCGCGTGTTAAAAAAAATGCCGCGGAGAGGACTTGAACCTCCATGAGTTTGACCTCACATGAACCTGAATCATGCGCGTCTGCCAATTCCGCCACCGCGGCACAAAAAAAGAATGCCGCTGGTCGGAGTCGAACCGACACTGGGGTAAACCCAACCAGATTTTGAGTCTAGCGCGTCTGCCAGTTCCGCCACAGCGGCACATTATTGTTCTTCAAAAATTCCCATCTTACGGAACTTGTTGTAACGGTCAGCAATTAGTTCGCGATGAGAGAGTGCTAATAAAGGCTTGAGATTCTTAATTATAGCAGATTTTATATAAGTTGCAGCTTGCTCCGGATTGTTGTGAGCGCCACCAACCGGTTCTTTGATGATTTCATCAATAACTCCCAGCTCTAATAAATCTTTAGCAGTGATTTTCATGGCCATGGCGGCTTCATTAGCCCTGGCCGCATTTCTAAAAAGAATTGAAGCGCAGCCTTCAGGAGAGATAACCGAATAAATTGAGAATTCCAACATCAAAACCTTATTGCCCATGCCAATTCCCAAGGCTCCGCCAGAACCGCCTTCGCCAGTTACAATGCTTATAAATGGTACGGTTAATTCGGCCATTTCGCGCAGATTTTTGGCAATGGCCTCGGCTTGACCCCGTTCTTCAGCGCCGATCCCAGGGTAAGCTCCCGGGGTGTCAATAAAAGAAATGATTGGTTTGTTGTATCGTTCAGCAATTCTCATTATGCGTAAAGCTTTGCGATAACCCTCTGGGTTAGCCATACCAAAATTACGAGCAATGTTTTCTTTGGTGGTTTTACCTTTTTGGTGCCCCATAACTATTACTGATTGACCATCCAATTTGGCTATGCCGGTAACCAGGGCAGGGTCATCACCAAAGTTTCGATCACCATGCAATTCAATAAAATCCGTCAAGAGCAAAGCTACATAATCAAGAGTTGTTGGTCTTTGAATATGACGGGCAATTTGCACTATTTGGATTGGAGAAAGCTTTACGGAGAGGTCCCGGCGCATGTTTTCAATTCTTTTTTCCATCATCTTAACTTCTTCGCTCATATCCATCTCCCCGGCGCTGGAAACTTTTTTGAGCTCATCAAGTTTTTCGTAAAGTTCAGCCAAGGGCTTTTCAAAGCCAAGTAAGTTTTTTTGTTTATCTTTCATCAAACCACCTTAAAAATTTGCTGAGATTTTCTCTTAACTGTCTGCGATCGCAAACCACATCAATCATGCCATGTTCCTGAACGTATTCTGAGCGCTGGAAACCAGGGGGCAGTTTTTGCCTGATAGTTTGTTCAATTACCCTGGGTCCGGCAAAGCCAATCAAGGCATCTGGTTCTGCCATGTTGACATCTCCCAGCATAGCAAAGCTGGCGGAGGTTCCGCCAGTTGTTGGATCAGTCATTACGGAAATGTAGGGCAGGCTGTTTTCTCTTAGTCTACCTAAAGCTGCCGAGGTTTTAGCCATTTGCATCAAAGACATAATGCCTTCTTGCATGCGCGCGCCGCCAGAAGAGGAGAAAATAATGACCGGGGCTTTTTTTTCTAGGGCCAGCTCAATTAAACGGGCAATCTTTTCCCCGACCACTGAGCCCATACTGCCGCCCATGAAAGAAAAATCCATGATACCTAGGGCAACCGGCAGATTACTGATTTTTGCCAGCCCGGTAACAATGGCATCATAGAGGTTTGATTTGAGAATGGATTTTTCAATCCTTTGGGCATAAGATTTTGAATCGGTAAAGTTTAAGAAATCTTTGGAGACGATCTTTTGGTTAATCTCTTTAAAACTGTTTGGATCGGTAATCTGTATGATTCTTTCGGCGGCAGTAAGTTTAAAATGATAACTGCATTTGGGGCAGACTTTGAGATTGTCTTCCAGGTCTTTGGTGAAGATAGCCTGGTTACACTTGTAGCACTTAACCCATAAGTTACCAGGGATATCTAATCTTTCGCGGACGTAAGCAGTCTCTTGTTGAGCCTTTTTGCGTTTAAACCAATTGTGGATACTCAAAGTGCTTGATATGATAATGTATATTGTGATAGCATGTCAAGGTTGGTTAATTGGTTTTAAAGGAGGCACTACATGGCATTTCGATCAAAATCAGCTAAAAAAAGAGTCGGGACTTCCAAAAAGAGACGAGACAGAAATCTTCAGGGAAAGAATGCGATTAAAAAGGCTGTTAAGTCTGTAGAAAAGGCAATTTTGGCTAAATCATCGGAAATATCCAAGCTTTTATTGGAGGCTATTTCTGTAATTGATAAAGCGGTTCAGCATGGAATTATTCACAAAAACAAGGCTGCGCGTAAAAAATCTCGCTTAACTATAAAAACGAAAGAGGCTCAAGGCTAGGCTTCTTTTTCTTGATGAAGCTTAAAGCTTTTGCTAAACTTAATCTTTCACTCCGCGTGTTTGAAACACGTTCCGATGGTTTTCATGAAATTGAGTCAGTAATGCAATCTGTTTCTTTGTGTGATTACGTGACCTTAACCCCTATTTCTTCTGGAATTGAAGTTGTTTGTGATAACCCGGCTGTCCCTCAAGGGAAAGATAATATTGTGTACAAGGCAGCTGAGGCTTTCTTGAAGATCAAAGATCAAAGATCAAAGATCAAGGGGATGAAAATTCATATAGAGAAACACATACCCATGGCGGCGGGATTGGCAGGTGGGTCTACAGATGCTGCGGCGGTTTTATTCGGCTTAAATCAACTTACGAGTCACGAGTCACAAGATACGAACGACGAATTGTTGGTTTTAGCAGCCCAAGTTGGCTCAGATGTTCCTTTCTGTCTAACGGGTGGCACTTGTTTAGTTAAGGGGAGAGGCGAGGTTGTTGAGAAACAAGAATCTTGGCCGAAAACTTATTTTGTTTTAGTTTGTCCTGGTATCCAAGTGTCAAGTAAATGGGCTTATGATGAGTTTGACCGCTTGCAGTTGAACTTGTCCGATCAAATAAAAAATGATCTTGAGCCAGCAGTAGTGTCTAAATATAAGGAAATTGCTGATATAAAAGAGCAGTTATTGAAACTTGGTTGCTCCGAGTCGCAAATGTCCGGTTCTGGCTCTTCGGTTTTTGGGGTGGTTAAACATAAAACTGATGCCGAGGAGATTTTGAGGAAGATTAAATCAGGCTATGCGCAGAGTTATTTGGTTGAAAATGTTGATAAAGGGGTCGAAATTGTTAGTGTCAACTAGGGGGTGCACTTTCATCGCAAACCTCTGTTCCCTTCTCCTAGGCCGGAATTAATTCCCGCGCTTGCCTGAGCGGGGGAAGAATTTTGACGCTGGCCGTCGAACGCGGGGTAAACCCCGGCAGTGTTTCCTCATTTCCAGGCTCTTCAAGATACAATTCTTCAAGTGGCAGAAACTTGTAAAGACGGGAAAGAGGTAGGAGAATGGAGCGAAATTATTGAGGTTGAAGTGCCAAAAGTAAAACCAGCCCCAGCAACTGCAACTGAGAGACAAATTTTGGCTAGTGGACATGATGGCAAAAATGGTTGGGTGCAAAACCTTATGGGCAATCAGCGCGAAGAGGAACTAGAAGAAGTAGAAAGGCAAATAATAGAGAAGTTGAAGGCCGAGTTCGTGTTATAATTTTTTCATGGGTGCGCCAAGAAAAGCTCGGCGTCTACAGTCGGTTAAAATCCGACCTATCCAAAGCCTAACCAGCAGGATAGAACAGA
>MEUC01000051.1 GCA_001771545.1 candidate division WOR-1 bacterium RIFOXYB2_FULL_42_35
TTTCACCTGGTCTGCTTCTGGCTTGCCTTCTTGGCTAAGTCTAAATTCTTCTACCGGCGTACTCTCTGGTACTCCTACTGCTGCCGGTGGACCAGCATCTTTCACCATTACTGTTACTGACAGCTTAAGCAATACTGATTCTCAAGCTCTGTCCATTATTGTTGACTATGCTACCCCTAGCATCAGCAGTTTTGAGACTACCACTGCACCTATCACTACTATCACCTCTGCTCAAGCTACCAATAGTATCGCTATCATTGGTGAGAACTTTGGGGCTTCCAGAGAGTCTAGTACTGTTACTTTCTACAACAGTCAAGCTGTTACAAACTACTGGTATTGGAGTGATAAAAAGATAGAGATCCAAATCCCTAACGGCGCTCAGACAGGCAACGTTACTGTTACTGTCAATGGGAAATCAGGGACAAAATCTATTACCATCAATCCTCCAGCCCAAGCTACCGGCTTTACGGCTACTGCTGGCAATGCCAAAGTAGACTTAGCTTGGATCAACCCTGTTGATGGCAGCTTTACTGGCCTCCTAATTGTTCGAAACGCCGGCTCTGCTCCAACCTTTACACCGGTTAAGGGAACGGCATACACCGTCGGCCAAACCGTGGGCACTGATACTGTTATTTATAACGGCACTGGCACCTCTACTTCTGACGCAACAAGCATAGTTAATGGAACCACTTATTATTACGCTGCCTTTGCTCACGATCAGGGTCCTAACTATGCGACTCCAGCTGTAGCTGTTAATGCCATGCCTCAAGTCCCCGCTCCTGCAACACCTACTGGGGCTACTACTGGCACTGTGGCTCAAACTACTGCTGAGGTCTCTTGGAATGCTGCCACTGGAGCAACATCATACACAGTCAGTTACGGTTTAACATCTGCGGCCAATGACTCAACTGTTACCGTCTCTGGTACTTCTACTACAATAACTGGTTTAACTGCCAACAGCACTTACTACTGGAAAGTACTCTCTGTCAATGCTGGTGGGCCTAGCAGTTATTCATCTGCGGTGAGTTTTGCTACTTTAACCAATGCCCCGATCATTACTCAATTTGAGCTAACCAGTGCGACTGGAATACCAACCACCGAAGCTAAAGCTACCAACGTAATTTCTATCATTGGTAATAATTTTGGCAGCTCTCAAGAATCCAGCACAATTACCTTTGCCAACAATAAAGCAGTAACAAACGTTTACTACTGGTCTAATGCCAAGATTGATCTGCAAATTCCTAATGGCGCTGTTACAGGCAACGTCACTGTTTCCGTTAATGGCCTTACATCAACAGAAACTATTACTATCAATCCTCCAGCCCAAGCTACCGGCTTTACGGCTACTCCTGGCAATGCCAAAGTAGACTTAGCTTGGATCAACCCTGTTGATGGCAGCTTTACTGGCCTCCTAATTGTTCGAAACGCCGGCTCTGCCCCAACCTTTACACCGGTTAAGGGAACGGCATACACCGTCGGCCAAACCGTGGGCACTGATACTGTTATTTATAACGGCACTGGCACCTCTACTTCTGATGCAACAAGCATAGTTAATGGAACCACTTATTATTACGCTGCCTTTGCTCACGATCAGGCACCAAACTATACAGCAACTAGCATTACTGCAGAAGCTACTCCTACACTGCCTATTCCTAGCGTCCCAACCGGATTGCTAACAACCAATATAACGACTAATTCGGCAACTGTTTCCTGGGAGGCTGTGACTGGAGCAACTTCTTACCTGTTCAGTATCGGTCTAGATTCTAACGCTAATCTCGCCACTTTGGAGGGAACAACTACTACTCTTAATACCTCTAGCCTGATTCCTAGTACAACTTATTACTGGAAAGTCCTGGCTAGAAACTCCAGTGGTGATAGTGCCTTCGCAGCTGCGGTTAATTTCACCACCACAACACCAAATAAGGCGACTATGAGCCTGGACAAATCATCTGTTAGTAGAACAGTTATTCAGGGCCAAAACGCCACTGCCGAAACAATTACCCTTGGTAATACCGGCAATGCGACCCTAAATTATACTGTGGCTGACGACAAGATCTGGCTCTCTGTCAGCCCTGCATCAGGAACTGTGGCTCAAGGGGCAAACACAACCCTGACAATTAACTTTAACACTTCCGCAGAGTCTGTTGGCACCGATACGGCAACTATCACTATTAGCGACGGTAACGCAAGCAATAGTCCTCAAACTATTACCGTTAATCTAACAGTAACTGCCGCACCTGTTACTGCCACAACACCAGAGATCATCAGTATCCTGCCGGATCCAGCAGAAATTGGTCAAACCATAGTGATTACCGGTAAAAACTTTGGTGCCACTAAAGAATCAACCAGTGCAGTCCGCTTTAGCCTTTCAACCCTAGGTAATCCAACTGCCTGGAGTGACACCTCAATTACCGTTGCAGTCCCTTCCGGAATTCCTAGCGGAGAGACCAATGTTGCTGTGATTGTTGGCACCCTTGAAGCCCTCGATAAGATCACTGTGACCGGTCAAAAGATCTATCTTGATGACTTTGAAGGCGGTTCAGTCGGTTCTTATTCATCAATCTTATCAACTTCCGGATACTACACTGCCGGAAATGGCATAACACCAACAAGTGCGAATATCAACAGTCAAGGCCCAACATCGATTGCAGCTAAAACCGGAGCCCGTGGTATGAGAATTAATTATTCTTACACTTCTAACTGGGGCGCTGGTTGGGGAGCTACCCTGGCCAACGAGCTTAATCTAAGCAAAGCAACCGGAATTTCGGTAAACATCCTCTGGGACGGCTCAAGCAACGAGGCAGTCCTCAGAATAATAGAAAGTGATCTGGATGTTACTGATACAACCATTTCTAACTCAACCTTAACTAGTTTGGGCAGCACTTACGGTGAAGTCAAGAAAAATATTACCGACTTTAGCCTTAACCCTGCTGATTCAAATGGTGATGGTATCTTCGACTGGTCAAAGGTCACCGGTTATATGATCCAGTATAAGACTAAAGACACCACTATCAACTATCAATACTTTGATGACCTAGTTGCCACAATAGCCGGAACCGGCGGCAGCACGGCATCAGGAGAAGTAGTAGTTGACACAATTAGTCCTGCCTCTGGCCCAGCCGGAACAAAGTTTACTATTTCTGGCCATGGCTTTGGTGACAGTCAAGGACAAAGTCTTGTCCTCCTTGAGAACAGCACAACCAAAGTGGCTTACCAGGTCAATGAAATACTTTCCTGGAGCAGCACAGCGATTGAGCTGATTGTTCCTAGATTGGCCGGAAAAGGCAACTACAGTGTCAAAGTAATTAAGGTTGGTATTAGCACAGGAAGTTTTATTGCTCAAGAATCAAACACTTTGGGCTACGAAGTAACCGCCTCTGCAGCAGCCAGCGGCAATACAACTATATATCCAAACCCATTCAACCCATTGGCAGCCGGCAGCAGCGTTACTATCGCCTTTAATCCCGGCTCTTCCACCAACATCGGCATTTATATCTACGATATGACTGCAAGACTGGCTAAGAAACTGGTTGTTTCCGGCAGTTCGGCGACCTGGGACGGCATCGATGATTATTCAACGCTGGTCGGCGACGGCGCTTATATTGTCAGGGTTGTCAACGAAGAGACCAAGACATTAATTGCCAAAGGAAAACTCTTAATAATTAAAAAGTAGAATTTGAGAAATAATGAAATTATTAGCGGAAAGTAACGATATATATATGGAGGAGAGATAATGCTACTAAAATCCAAAGACCTGCCTGCCGGCAGGCACGGTCAAAGGTTAAAGTTCAAAAACACTATTAAAATAATTATTGGAGTCTTATTGGTCCTTGGTCATTTGTCATTTGTCGCTTCCACAACATACGCTGTAGAGGGCGGGGTTGTCTCTGATCCGATGTCAATTGGTGTTGGTGCCCGTTCAATCGGCATGGGTCTTACCTATGTTGGCGTGGCAGAAGATGCTGACGCGGTTTTTACCAACCCGGCCGGCATTGCCCGTATTACTAACCCCAAATTAAGCACCATGTATACGTCTCTTCTTAATGACGTTACCTATATGGTTGTAGGAGCCGCTTATCCCCTTAATAATAAAAGCGCCGTTGGCGCCGGCATTATCAATTCTCGAACCGGAGACATTATCCTTAGAAGCGCCCCGGGATCGGCCGAAGGAATAGGCAGCTGGGGCAATACAGTTTTATTTCTTTCCTACGGAACTTATCTAAGTGAAATTCCCTTAGTCGGAAATCTTCTCCCCAAAACAACCAAAGATATTTTGGTGGGCGGCAGTGTAAAATATTTTAGTGTTGGCGGCACAGGCAATGCCGACATTGAAAATGCCGCCGGTTCAGGCTACAACCTGGATCTTTCTCTTCTTGCCCCTGTTACCAACGCTATCATGGTTGGAGCCACAGCCCAAAATATTCTGCCCACAAAGATCAGCAAAAATAGCGGTGTTAATGAAGAAATCTCTAATACTATTAAGCTCGGCACCAGGGTTTGCTTGTTAGGCAAAGATGGCGAAGCTTTCTCTTCGCATGGTTCCAGAAAATTGTATGCTAATGTTGATTATGATTTAACGGCTAATAACCGGCCCGACCTGCTTCATGCCGGTCTTGAATTCTGGCCCAACCCCAACCTAGCCCTAAGGGTCGGTTCCGATAACAATGAGATCACTGCCGGTTTAGGCGTTAGGTTTGGTGGCATTGAATTTAATTACGCCTACCATCCTTACTCTTCTATTGGCGAAAATACTTCCCACTTCTTCTCCTTGGCTTATCTGGGAGAGGCAAGACAAAGGTCCTTGCGGGTCCAAATTGACCAACCAATTAATAAAAGTATTATTCGTGAAGATAACATCACCGTTTCAGGCAAAGTTATCGTCGACAAAGGAGATGAAGACAAGGATGCCACCGGCATAATCACCGTAAAAGCTAATGGTATCAGCATCCCGGTTAAAGAAGACCTAACTTTTTCTGCCGAGATCCCTGTCGAAAAGGTGGGTAAAAAACTGATCCTCGTGGAAGCCTCAGACTCTTTGGGGACTCTCACAAGCAGAGACATAAAAATAGTTCGCTTAGTCAATTTTGCCGACGTCCCCGAAGGTTATTGGGCAGTAAACCCAATTGAAAACACCGGTACAGTCGGTTTGGTTGAAGGCTATCCGGATGGAACCTTCCGTCCAGAACGCGCCCTAACTCGAGCAGAGCTGGCTACCCTCCTGGTCCGCGCCAAAGGCTTAAAGATTCCAGAAGGTGAAGCCAACCAGGTTTTCAAGGATATTAAACCCAGTTTCTGGGCCGCCAAATATATTGAAGTCGCTAAAACAGCCGGCCTGGTAAAAGGCTATCCTGATGGAACCTTCCGCGCCAACAATAAAATCAATAAAGTTGAAGGCGTTGCCGTTATGGCTCGTTTTGACAACTTGCGCTTAGCCGAAGTAGTTGAGAAACCATATTGGGATATCTCTACTACTCACTGGGGAGCCAAATACGTGCAAGCAGCTAAAGAGGCTGGCATGCTCCCCTTTGTAGAAAAGAATCAGCTGGAAGCTAAAACAGACTTGGCCCGTTCTCAAGCTGTTCAGATGTTGTCTAAAACTCAACTGGCTGGCGGCAAGATTAAAGATCTTTATACCTGGGAAAAAGGTTTTCAAAAAGAAACCGTACCTGTTCGTCCACAAATCAGGGCTTCATTATAAACAGTTGTAAGTTGTAAGTCGTTAGTTGTTAGTGTGAGTACTTAGTAATTAGTTCTCTGCTAACTACTAAAGACTCACACTAAATACTAATTACTCAAAAAGGGGGCGCTCTATTGCACCTGCCTGCCGGCAGGCAGGGATGGCGGTGCTCCCTTTTTTTGTTTAAATCCCTAAGACCCTTATTCCCCAATTAAAATCCTCACCCCCATCATCATTAAAGTCCCCTCCCCCTCTCGATTTTTAATGGAGAGGGGGCGCAAAAAAACAACTTACAATTATAAATAAACAAACCGAAATTTTCGCCACTTTTTGACGATATATATTTGGGAGTCCTAATATGAGTCTAACAATAAGACCAATCAAATTAATATGGCAAGAAGCAAAAAAACCAGTTGCTAAAGTTATACAAAAAATAAAATCGCCACCGGCAGCCACAGGCCTAGTTGCCTTTACACTGGATAAAGCCAGCAAATACCTGGCTTATTTTTCTCTCGAAAAAGGACAAGAAGTCAAAGTGACAGAAAACCTCTGGTTTGGCAACATGCCTAATTACCTTGGAACTTATGGGCTTGATTCCCGTCCCTCATTTTTAACCGACATTATGAGCACCAACAGTTTTGAAACTATCTCGTTGTCAATAATTTTAGGCGGGGGATCATTACTTTACGGTTTCTCCAAACATCTGACCAAATCTGCCAGCACCTTGCTGGCGGCTAAAACTGCTATAGCCCTAGGAATGGCAGGATTAGTCGGCAATATAACCGATCGTCTAACCCACTCATTTGTGATAGATATTGTCAAAAGTTCACTACTGCCGGAAAACTTACAGGTATTTTTCAACCTTGCTGATCTTTTTATCCTCGGAGCTGTCCCTCTTTGGGTGTTATCCTTCATTACCCTAGACCACAAGCAAGAACAAGCGACAACTACAGCAACAGTGAAATCATCAGCCAATAAAAATAGCCTAAAAAATAAATTTAATAACTTCGTATCAGCCAGAAAACAACGCTGGCAAATGATGGCAGGGATAATAGGCCTTACACTCGCAGCCCAAAATATAAACAGCTATGCCCCCCTGATAATAGTGACGCTGATGACCTTTTTTAGCAATCCCCGAAAGCCCGTTGGCCGAGTTGCCGGCAACACCGGGGTAATCTCATTAGGAATCAACTGCCTATCTGGTTATCTCGTCTTGAAATGGGGAGTTGCGCTAGCACTAGGAATTGAAGTTTACAATAAACTAGCCACGATTATAACAAGGAAAACCTTGTCATGAAAATAAGCAACCCGGGGTTTTTGGACAGAATTCAAACCAGAGAACAATTTCGGGCTAAATGCTTTCAAGCGATGTTTTTTCTTATTCTCCTAGCCGGATTTAATGGACAGGACGATCGCCATCTCCAAACAGCCCTAGTTTATCCGCTATTTTTAATTCTTACTTGTATACGCTTAAGCGCTGGCGATACTATTAAGCAAAAGATCTACCATGCTGTTGGCGACACTCTGGCAGTAACCGGACTTCTAGCCACAGGAGTAAATACATTAACAAACCATTTACCCAGCATAAAATACACCCTCCCCATTGCCGTAGGCCTTCATGGTCTATATCTTGCCAAGAACTACATAAATAGTCGTCGACAAACACCCCCTCCCAATTAGTAATCTGCGGTGAAGAGAAAAGTAAAAAACACCCGACGGAAGAACCTTGCACCGATCAAATTACGCATTCGAAAAATTAGCTGAAATTTCCCCCACTTTTTGACGATATATATATAGGAAGAAGGCATGAGAGGGCCTAAGAAGAGTAATAAGACTTATTCATTAGACAGATAAAAGGAGTTAAGAGATGAAAGTTGCCGAACGACAAATACAATCACCAAGGATTCAACAACTAAAACAAAGTCGTTCCCGAGCTATATCACTAATGATTTTCTTTGCCCTTGTGGCTGGAGTAAATGGTCAAGGCACTAATGGCGAAGGCATGCACATGCTTGCGGCTCTATCTTACCCACTAATTACTTTTCTTGCTTCTCTACGCTTGAGTTCAGGAAAAACAATTAAAGGGAAAATTTATAATCATGCGGGCAATATTATTGCCATTGCTGGAACAATAGCTACGGCAACAAATGTTTTAACCGCAACTCTGCCAGGAGCAAAATATCTACTTCCTATTGCCCTGGGAATTGATGCTCTTCTAACAGACAGAACAGGATTAAGAAGACTGGGAAAACAAGTCGCACCAACAACAGAAAGGAGTGAATAAAATGGGAATAGGAGATTATGTTTTAGATTTAGGATCAAGAATTTGGAATGGTTCAACTTCAACAACCAGAGCCACAGGTTGTGGTGGTGATGCACCAGGCACTGATCGTTGTAGCCAAACTGGGGTTGATGGTCAACCAGAACCAGCTGGCAATACTTCACCTGTTTTTATTACAGACTACTTAGAAAACAACAAAACTACTGTTTATATTGGCAAGACTTTAGCTGTAATGTCGCAAAGCGGCATTCAAGAATGTACTTTGCAATCCAACCAAAACCTCACTATGTATTGGGATTTCAATGACGGCAGCGATTTTAACGGGCTATCTTACCTCACCCTTGATCTTAGTAAAAATAGGGTTAATTCTGAAGACCCCAATAAAGCTAGTATTATTAAGCAAAAATTGAGCACTAATAACGGCTATGTAGTTATTGAGAACAAAGACGGTCGTTTGCAAGTTATGGTTGCGCATATTTTTAAGGCGGAACCAAGTCATATTGGCTGGAAATTAAAGGGGTCTTTCGGAGAAACCAAAAGTTGGATCAGAAGCACCAGTAAACCAAACTTTTCTTATAGCAACTCCGTTGCCAGCCAGTGCACTCAATATCCTAAACCAAAAATCCTGATTAACAATGTTTCTTACGAAGCGGCTGCCACTGATTATTTACCTGGAGGCGTTAATGTTAAACAGGGCGCCGAAGTAAAGCTTTGCATTCCGGCACAATTCCAACTCTGTGATGACAGCACAGACTATAAAACAAATACGGAAGTTAGGATTGAAGCCGCCAGCACCAAGTCCAGCAACCTAACTTACGATGAAACAAAAAAACAGTATTGTGACACCTTTACCTTTAGCACCATTGGCAAACAAAGTGCCAACATCTACGTCAAAGACACCAGATATAGCGCCGAAGAAATTCTAAGGGTTGAACTCCCTTTTTATGTGGAAAAATCAAACTACGATCTTAACATCACCACCAAATCAAATGATGGTTATATTGCCCGAAGGCTAGTTGCCATAACAGCCGCTTTCAAACAACCGGTTGCAAACGGCAAATATACTTATACCTGGGTAATTACCGATGGTAACGGCAAACAAATCAAAGATAGCTCGGGCAAAACCCCAACAACTTCTACCAATAACTATTCTTTTATCCCTTTAACCGATGGCTGGTACCAGGTTTCTGTGATGATTTCCGGCGATGGCTTACCAGCAATCGGAATTGATAAGACACTTAGCAACGGTTTAACTATTTACGCTTTTTCTAAGCCTGTTATCTCATTTACAGGAGATAAATATCCTAAGAGCGGCGGTTCAGCAGGAACCTATTATCCTTTATTAATTCCAACCGACCGGTCTGTGGGAGAAGAAGAAACCAGCGCCAAGTGCGACTTCACCCTCTATAAGCCCGACGGTAAAGGGAACCCGATAACCAAAGATACCGTTAAAACAGATGTCCCCTGTAAAGACGGTTTTGTCTTTACTCCGCCATCGGGAGCGCTGCAAGAAATGACCTATAAGCTGGAAGTTGTTGCTAAAGGTTATAACAAATACGACTCAACAACCCCTGCTTACACAACTCAACCCTATAGCACGGTTATCAATGTTCAACCGGCAACTTCTGTGCAAACCCCAACCCTAAAAGTGCTCTTTGACTACTATAAAGGGAACGAATCTTATGCCTTTAGACAAGTAACTATTTTCCCAAGTGTTCCTGGTACCAGCAGCTGTACCTATTCTTATAACATACTTGATAACAATCAAAACGCATTTACCACCCCACCGGGATATAGCGCTAGTTCTGCTACGCCAACTTCAACTTTCTCTGGCAACCCAGGCGTATATACTTTTACTACTAATGCCATGGTTAACTACCTTTATCATGCCAAGGTTACAGCTGTTTGCAGTGGTTTAACCACTTCGTTAGTTGAAACAGTTCCCTTACCTATCTACCTCTTCCCCACAGCTAAAGCAACTATCAACCTAATCGGTCAAACAGTTTATGATAACACCTCAACAACTATCAGTCTGGCATTAGATAAAAGTCGGGCAGAAGATTTGGCCGCAGATGTAACCTGGACCATTACCTATATCGAAAATGGTACCACAAAAACATTTACCACCGTAACAAAAAAATACGGCAGTGGCGGCAACCAGCTCACGGTAACTTTCCCAAAAACACCCGAGGATCGGCAATACACTATCAAGGCTAGTGTGACAGGTAAAAACGGTACCACCACAGTTTATAATTCAGATGACCTTCAGTATTTAACTGTCAGGGCATCAGATCCTTATGTTGCCCCAACCGCCAATCCGCAAATTGCAAACAACGCCGCCAAAGGATCAATAGTCTACATGGATCTTTCCACTAGCAAAGCTTCGTCCTGGTCAAAGCTGGTTAAAGTTTCCATTGATTGGGGTGATGGCAATATTGAAGAGATCAAAGCCAGCGATCAAACTAACGGCTTTACCTCCAGCGAATTGCAAAACATCCCTCACACATATAAAAACACAGGGAAACCAACTATTAAAGTAATCGTTTATGACAGCTGGAACAAACCATCGGTGCCAAAACAAACTGATATCTTAATTTACTAAATAAGAGACTCCCAAGAGGTAGCAAGTTATGACAGATTTTACTACAGTGGCCGGGGCTTTTGAACAAGCCGGGCTTTACTATGTTTCCAACAAAAATGGGACTGTTGAGGCCAAAGAAAAGGTCACTTACTGCCAACAACTCGGTAGTACCCCCGCAGAAGAAATAAATATTTTAGCTGCCTACTTCATTCTCACCGAACTGGAAACCAAACTAGCCGAAGTCGCTGATAGTCTGCCATCGAAAACCAAGCCAGAAATGGAAATAAGTGGGAATGTCCGGCGAGGCAAATTAATGGCTGCCCTCGACGCTGTTAGCCCTGAAAATGAAGCTGCCAGAAGAAAGATCATCGCCTTAATAAACTCCCTGGATCCGGATTATTTTAATCGCATAGAATTGCCAGCAGACAAGATAAAAGAGTTAAAAAAACCACTTTTCAATGGCCAGGGCATAAAAGGCTGTCTCGATCATATTATTAAAACAGAAAAAGACAGCGGCTTAAGCTCGCAACTCTTAAGCCCCCAGACAAAGAACAAGTTAGCGGCCGTTTATAAACAAAACGGCGATCTTAAAGCAACCCTCAAGCTCCTTTTGGGTGGAATTGCCGAAGCACAAAACCCGACCGGCCCTTGTGTCCCTAAAATAAACGTGGTCAAGCCAAACCGGATCGTCCAAGACAGCAAGGTAACTATTGTTATCACCGGTGAAAACCTTCAAATGGCCGGCTTTGTAGCCGGGATTGAACAAGTCTTGGGCTCTAATAATGGCCCGGTCATGACAGAACTGGCGGAGGCCCTAATAATAGATGGCCGTAACCAGATGCCCAACAGTGTTGCTGAAGACGGTAAAAGCCTCAAGTTTGATATCCAGGAAGTTGGGGCTAACCCCGGCCACTACACCTTAAGGCTATATGATCAAGACAGCAAGGATTTTACTAAACCGGTTACCTTTAATCTTGAAGTTGTCAGCAAAAAAGCCTTTCAAAAGAAAAATGGGATAAAGCCTTCCACGAAACCATTAACTGACTGGCAGGATCTTGCCCGCCGGTTCAGTCGTTCCCTTGACCCACGGTTCACTCTCTATATCGGCCTTGGCCCACAATTTGATGCTAATGCAACTCAATACCTAAACAATACTCCTTATGAACAATTAAGCCGTCTTTACCAACAAACCCCATATTTAACCTTGGGGCTTGGCTTGGGAGAAAACCGCCGAGGCTACGACATTTTAAATAAGGCACTAAGCTTGACCCCTGATGTTGACCTGGCTCTTACCCTTTATTCTAGCGGCGAAGACACAAAAGATATCATGGCCAACCTAACACTTGAACTGGGTGGCAACGTCAGATGGCAACCGACAAAATATGCCAATCCCTTTTTCTCTGCTGATTACAACTTAGAGAGTAATTGGAATCCCTACTCAACTCCGGGTAACCCGCAGGCACTAACCCACTCGGTTCCCCTAAAATTAGGCCTAATTTCTCAACCACTAGAGTGGTTGGGCTTTTCTGCTTCTTTTGGTTTAACGCTTCAGCAAATAGATTACGACCAAGAAAAATTGGGCTATGCCATTAAAACCTCCGGACTATATCCCCAAGCAAGGTTAAAACTTGTTTTGGGATCGCCACAACTTATGGCTGGAGCCAGAGTCCCCATGCTAACCTATCAACACACAGAAGTTTTTGCCGGTTCCAGGGGCCTACCAAATGGACAAGACCTGCAAACCAACGAACCATTAGAATTTAAAAAAGATCTTTCCGGCCGTGATATTGACGTTAAATTAACTTTGCCAACCATGTGGCGCTTTAAAGGAACTTCTTTACAATATATACATGGCTCAAGAAGCTTGGCAGACTGGCTAACCACAACCAGCCATCAAGTTGGTGGCAGTACAAGTTTAGTTGTTAATAAACAAGTTAACTGGTGGATTTTTGATTTCACCGTACAGGATATCTCTGCCGGCTATAGTTATAGATATCAGCCGCAGCTTGATCATTTTTATCCCCTTAATCAGCAGAGCCATCAAGCCAACGTGGGACTGGGACTTTTAGTTGGCCCGACCAGGCTTGATTTAGGATTTGATATTAAACACAATTTATTGCGCGATTCCCAACTGCTTAATAATTATCAAAACTATCCTAACAGCTCCCCATTGCCCTGGGGCTTTGACACGACTGCTTTTGGTTTAACTCTCGACGTCTCCCTCCCTGAATAACTCCTGATTTTGCCCCTGTTCCAAATTTTTTAATTGGGTGAAATTTTTACCCAAATGTGTCGATATATATATGAGAGGGATAGATATCATGGCAATTATTTTATACGTTAACAATAGACACATCACTTCTGGCTGGCACCGAATTAATCGTAGTGATGCTAAGAAATATGGTCGTCAAGTTGCCCAGGCCTTAGGCGCTCAACAGATCGGCAATACTACCAATTCTAGGTTTCACGGTTATGCTCACCTAGAACAATTAGAGCATAACCCAGACATTGATGCTGCCGTAGAAAACTTAAAAGCCCTTGGCGTTGGTGCTGTGGAAGTTACCTCAAGCGGAAGTGAAGTAAGATTTGTTCAAGGGCACTTATATAACAGAGACAGAAGAGACCTCTCCCTTTGGACAACAGATGCTTTGGCTGTTGTTGACTGCACTCCTCACCACCGCGATTTATTTGGCACACCCAGAGTAACTATCTTAGGCTGGAAAAACAGAGAAGGTTTTTTTCCTCTACGTCACTATGTGGAAGAATATATTACTGCTGGTCAAAGTGCTAGTCTTATGCCTGCCACAATTCCTTTAACAGGGTATTTCCCAGTTGCAGAAAACGCCCAAGTTTCTTCCTTTAATACTACTTTAATGCCTAGACCCGGTGGCTACGAATCTTTCTATGCTGGTCCACCATTAATGAGAGATACTGCCAGTGGTGAGCTTACAGAAATTGAAGGAGAATTAGATATTATTTTGGCTGCAGCTAGAAACATTAGAAATGGAAAACATTCCATGGCTATCCAAAATAGATCCCTACCCAATAGCTATGGCAACATGCTGGCTGGCGGTTCTGTTTTAGGCACAGATATTAATGGCATTAAACGCGGCTGGGATTTAGTTTATGAACAAGGCCTAGTAATTCAATCACACTTAAGTGCTGAAGCCCAAGAACAATATGACCCTTTTATGTGCTTTAACGGAACAACATTAGTAGTAGATGTTTTTGGCAAACCGATGCTTGGTAACCGCTGGTTGCTTGATGCAACTACTCCTGGAGAAGGGTCTTTAACTCCCCCGCTAATCTTATTTGCCCGACCCATTGATCGGCCAGCAGATAATGCCGAAGAGGCCCCTCATTCCAGCCTGGTAGCTAAAGTCCTGGTTGATCCTATTACCGGCAGAATTAAATATCCTATGAGCCAGAAGACCTGGGCAAAAGTTGAAGACAATTTAGGCGTTAAACGAGCAGCTAAGTTTGCTCATCGAATCACTGGCCTAGAACTCAGGGATTCGCTCCTGGAAGTTGCCGACAAAAGGGTTCGTCCTAATGCAGAGCAAGCTGAATTAGATAATTTAGAAAAGGAAGAAGCTGAATTAACCAGTTTGCAAGATACGGAAAAACGCACTGATATTCAAATAATTCGTCTAAGAGAATTAGAGGAATCACAAGATTCCCGCCGTAGCAGAATGGAGAAACTAGAAGAACCCTTCATCACCGAAGCAGAACGAGCTGAGCTAATAACTTGTGCTAAGACGATAAAACAAAAAGATCTGGCTACAGAATATCGCTACATGGAAGTTTTGCCTGGATTTTTGGGCCACAAGAAATTTACCGGCCGCTTAGATATAATGCTTAGGTTTTTAAGGCGTCAATACTACAACCTTTATGGCTTTGAACAAACCAAAGCCCTACGCCAAAACGATGATCTACTTAATATGGCCTTTATTTTATTAGCTTTAACCTCATCAGACCGAGGCTTTGATATTGCCGGCTTTGTTAATAAGGTAGCACCAGGAGCTAAAGAGGTTCTCGTGCTGGACTTCCTGCAAGAATTTTACGAAATGGTCAGGGGCTCTGGACGTTATAAAGCTCGGGGCCTTTTTAGTTATGTTAAAGTTGCTCCAACAGATCTGCCCTCATTGCAAGTTAGAGCTAATCAGCCACTGACAATTGGAGGAGTTCGTCCTCAAGTTGATGTTGCAGCAGAACTGAGAAAGCGTGGCTTTTTGTGTCCAGATAACACGATCCTCCCCAAATTTACAACTGATAAAGATAAATTTAGAAAATTATTTAAACAGAAAAAGACCGAATTAGAAGATGACCAAATAGATAAAATCCACGCTGCCTTAATCAAAGTCCTTGAAGCTGAAGATCGCCATATTGACGAAAAAATCCATGCCCTTGATCTAGGGAAAACCTCAGATGTAATTCCCTTAACAGATCATACCAACCCAGCAGGACAACTTGTTCCTGGCGATGCCGTTCTAACTGGCTTAATTGAAGCAGCAATTTCTCCAAATCACCGTGAGAATTTTGATAACTGGGCCAAGGCTAGAACTTTCTTAGGAATTCCTCTTTATGATCGAGTTGTTCATCGTTCCCTTTTTGGTACAGAAGAAGTGGCTAGTGGTCCAGGCACCTGGCAAAGACTAAAATCAAGCCAGTATCTTGGTCGCAAAAAACTTTCCCCAAGAACCTGGGGAGAGATGAGAAGGGATGGCACACAATTTGTTCTTGACAGCCATCTCTCAGGCTCAGTTGATCAGGTTGGCCCAGCCTACGCAGTGGCTGCTAGATTAAGTGCTACTCAATATGTACGCAATGTTGGCCCCTTAATTGTTTTCTGGTCTGATCTTTCTGTGGCAGATTCTATTACCTCTCCTGGAGCCGGTGGTCGAGTTGGTCTTTATGCCGCTCATTTTGATAATCGCACTTGGGGACATGGCGCAATAGAAATTAAAGGCGGGTCCTCGGTTTTTACACTACCACTAAGAGGAGATTTAGCTGGTTCAGGTGATTATCGACCAACATTATCGATTAAGAGAGGCTATCCTGTCCCACCAGAAAAAGCAGCGCCTCTTTCCCCTGGGGAAGCTCAGGCAAGAAGGGACAATTTAGCTAAGTACCGTCCACAGGTTGATCGTGCCACAGCAGCCAGACACGAATACGATCTTTTAGAAAGAATTTTAACAGCTAACAATGGTGTTACTAATACTGATAGGTTGCGTCATTCTGTTCGCGGCGGAAGGCGAGGAGGATAACTCCCATGAAAATTGTAAGGGTTTTTACTACTGAAGCTGGAAGATTGAAAGAAAACGAAGACAGAATTAGGGCTTTATTAAAAACAAAAATAGCTAGGAAACAATTAGCTCGTTTAGGGGGAACACCCAAAACAAAATTAGTTGAAGTAGCAAGAGGCAAAGGCCGCCCTATTCCAGAAAATCATTTGGGTGTAGATGCTGATCTCAGAGCTGCTGGCGTTGTTTCTATTTATGTTGAAGGGACCGGAGACAGCGCAACCGTTGAAATTTATGAAGGCAACAGATACAGCATTGAACAACAGCGAGCTGTAGCCCAAAATAAAATTGTAAGAGAAAAACTAGGCATGCACACTATTGCTACAGCTTACAGCCCTGGCATAACTCATGATGAAATGCAAGTTGTCTCTAATGCTCATCCGGGTTTGGAAGTCGTTCCTCTACTAACAGGTTGGGGAGCTCCTTGGGGAATGGGCGCAGTACAAAATACCGGCGCAACTGCTCAAGCCTTGCTTTTTATGGTAGAAATGGGGATTCGGGCCCTAATGTTGGGGGGTGGCGTTGCTTCACGAGCTTTTGGCGCAGAAAGACAAAAAGCTAATTTACCCCAAGGCGCAGAACGCAATTTTGCCACTTTTACTGCTGCTAATTTATTTTACTGGTTAGACAAATTAAATTCTCTAGGTATAGAGCCAATTGGCTTTTATGCATTAACTCCCAACGACCAACGCACCCTTGGCCACGGCGAACCAAGTTATCTTGGCATGGCACTAAGAGATGTCCCTTATGACGAGCTACCGGATGTTTTATTTATCGGTTCTCCTTACGAATCAAGTATCGTTTCTGAGCTTGCCAGCCAACAGCTTGGTATGGGTGCCTTTTATGTTGATCCTACTACTGGTCGTCATATTTATACGACCACAGAAAAAGAGGGTGCTATCGCTACCAGAGCTAAGATGGTTAATAAATTGAGAAAAATGGGTGTACGAGTTGACGAAAGCGCCATTGAGTTATTCTGTAACTGGTATTATATACTAGCAAAACCAAGTTTTATTGGGGATTACACTCCTATCATGGATATTAAAACCAGCAGTGGGCAACCTTTTCATTTAATAGCTGAACCAGACTTTTTTGGGACAACTTTTGCTGTCACCTCAGCAGAGGGAGACGAAGCAGAATTTCTTAAAAAATTATCCCCTAATTTAGTTGGGGTTCTACCAGAAGATACTAATAAGCAGCAGTTTTTCCGCATTTTGAATCGAGCCTTTTATCGTGATGGAAACGTGATGCAGCCTAGATTTGGTTTTGTTAATCTTAACTGGCCAGCAGCTTGTGACTTTGGCAATCTCAGCATGTTAGCTGCTGCCAAACTTGATATGGCTCGTAATTTTGGCTCTCTCAGTCGATCAAACTTAGAAACATGGAAACATGTTTGGAATATGACTAACCATGGCAATATTCCGATATCTTCTGCCGCAGATGTAGCCAGAGAGGTTGGAGATACGGCCAGAGTAATAGAACAAACTATCAGGGTTAACGAACTACTAAGACACGAATATGATCCTAGTCTAGTAATGGAAGGCTGTTCTTTTAATCGACATAATAGAGAGCTGCCTTTGTTAGGGGGAGACCCAGCTTTTGCGAAAATCGCAAAAGAGCTTGAAAGTAATGTTTCTAGCGATATTCTTACTGTGATAAAAAGATTAGCTCTTCGAAGTTACAAAGACAGCTTTCCAGTACAAAAAGATAATGATGGAACCTCTATTTACAGAATTGGTCCTGATTTTGAAAGTTGTAATTTCCGTAATGTTCATTTTGGCAACGTTTCAGTTGTTGCCGCTGATACAACATTAGAAGACTCAACCATTGGTTGTACCGTTGATGAAAAAACTGGTATAGTAATCAATGCTAAAGAACCTGTCTCTATTGCTCATAATGCTGTTGTCACTAATAGTGTTGTCATGCGCTCAATCATCCACCCAACTAGCAAAGAATCTACTCCAGATGAAGTTATTAGGGCATTAAAAGAAATTAAAGATCAGGGTAAAGGTGAATATAAGATTAGAATTGGCAGTCACAATGTAGTTTTAAAATATGTTTGCACCGCTCTGGCCAATGAAGTAGGAGAACAACTTTCAACGGCTATTCAAAAACTGGCTGATGAGCAAGAGACCCCGATCGCCCTAACAGAACAACAACAAGCTACTGTTCTTAGGCAGTTTGGCTTAACTCAAGGACATGTTCTACCTATTAACTTTTCTCGCGGTATAAACCGCAGAATGACCACGAAAGAGGGCAATAGTGTTGATCCAGAAAAAGTCGGGCTATTTCAAATAAGCATTGAAAAAGATCCTAACCTGCCAGCTTGCTTTATGCACGGGGTTAAACAAGACCTGGAAGATCCAGATATTGTTGTCACAGAACCAATAGCTGTTTTAGGTAAACGCCCAATTGCTGGTGGTGGTCGACAAAAAGTTTTCACCGTACCAATGTTTGCCAATCCGAAAGAGGCTCGTTTGGTTGATGGACTAAGAATCAAAGGAGATGGTAGCGACGAATACCTGGAAAATTATGGTCTATCTCCAGATCATATTCGCAGATCAAGAGCAGATATGGCAACCCTTGCTCCACAAATTGCCCACCACGTGGAAATGGCTATGCAACAGATTCAATTACCAGCTCAAGCAAATTGTCACCCAGTAACAACAATTAGAAATGAAGTTGCAGACGCTTTACGGGCTGGAGTTCAAGATAAAGATCTTGATTTACAAGATGTGATGCTTGATGCTATCAGAGCACAATATCCTGGCCTGATGGCCCAACACGTACGCAACATTGTTGAGCATGCCGATTTTGTGTCTGCAGGAGGAACAGCTCCGACGGTTTCCTTGCCAGATATAGCAGAAGCAATTACAATGGCACTAGAAAACCATATTACGTCAGCCACTAACCAAACCTTAGCTTCAGCAATCATCAAAACAGTTGAGGTATTAATTGGCAATAACCTACAACGAGAACAAGATCTTATCATTCGTGAAACTATTGCCAGGCACCCAATCACCGATTTAGTCGTAACAAGTTCTGAGCGACCAACCATCAATCAGTTCTCACGAGCTGTTGATAATATCTGGCAACGCTTCTTCCTTCACCGAGTGGGAGTAACAAGGCCAACGAACCCAGATACCGTTATTGCTGGTGTTAAGCATGCTTTAAGTACCCCTACCCCAGAAACTGTTACCAAATTCACCATTGACCTAAGGCAAGGCCCAACGGCCTAAATAAATGATAGAAATATTTACTGTCGACAACCCTGACAAAAAATTAAAAAGCTTAACTAAAGATATTTTTGACCTACCCAAAGGCAATTATGATCTACCTACACACGATCACTCACAACAAAAAATCTTAGATCAGCTTTATCAACTAGGTGTACGCCAAATTATTCATGATGGTTCTAAGCAAGAAATTCACTGTCTTAATGGCTTTAAATTTGCCCAAAACCCCTCTGGCCAACATGACAAATTAATCCTGAAAAACTAATCTGAGCAAAACAATTTTTCTCGTCGACAAAACATATTTTAAACCTCAAAAGCTATCCCCAAATAAGCGTAACTATTTAGGTACCCCGCGTAGCAGCGCCTCTTAGGCGCTGCGTTATTCTTTTGGCTCATTTTCCCCAAAATACACTTTGGGGG